>JAWODQ010000093.1:0-2508 GCA_046483165.1 Bacillota bacterium
GGTCGAGATTACCGACCGCCGATGGCGAGGGTACCGGGCGGCGAATCGCGAGGTGCTGGTGATTCCGATGAGTGAGCGCGTCGGTGCCGTGGAACTGGCGACCACCTCCGCCTACGCAGTCATGCTCGCGGTCCTGGCCCACTCCACCCTGAGCTTCATGAACCTGGAGCCGGGTTGGACCTTTTGGGCGCTGGTCCTGGTATCCGCCCTGATCCCCACCCTCCTCACTCGCTGGCGACACGGTAGCCTTTTGGCTACGGTCCTCTTGGCCGGGGCTACGATCTGGTCGCTCATCGCCGTGCGCCTCTGGCCGGAAGCCGCGGGGGCGGTTACCACTTTCATCGCGCGATGGGTAGTTTTTCTCGTGGAGGCCTACTGGGGAATTCTGGCCGAAGTCCCGGGGGATTTGGGCCAGTTCACCATCGCCCTGATGGTAGTAGCCCTCGCCTGCTGGGGCGGATTGTTGATGGAACGCGCCCCGGCGTGGACGATACTGCTTCCCTCCTTCGCCTACGTGTTCTTCCTTTGGTACTTCAATTTTGACGACGCCCTCCTCTATCTGCGGATATTGCTCATTCCGGCCTCCCTCCTCATGGCCTTCATTGCGGGGAGGAGATGGTATTCGCGCCGGGCAGATCGGGTCATAGAGGGATTCCCCCTCCGAAGCTCGTTGTGGTCGGTCACCACCTTCGTACTCGTGGTGATGCTTTTGGCCACCGCCCTGCCTCTGGAGGGAGATGTTTGGAACCTCTCCTCCATCCGGGATTGGCTGAACGAACGCTTCCCCGCCCTGGAGCGGATGCGGGGCGGGCCGGAGGGAGATCCCGGCATAAACTGGTTTACCCTCTCCGCCTCGGGTTTCGGATCCACCTCCCGCCTGGGGGGACCGGTGATCCTGGATACCTCACCGGCCTTCGAAGTCGAGCTTCGCGCCGTGGCCCGGGTTGAAGAAGATCTCCCGTTCCCGCTTTATTTTCGAGGTCGTACCATGACCCGATACACCGGACGGGGATGGGAATCTCCGGCGCGCGACGACTGGGAGTGGTACGAATTCGGCGAGTGGTTGCCCCGCAATTATTCCGCCCGCATCCCCTCCATGAGAGTAATCCAGGAGATCACGCCGACGGGGCTGGAAACTCACACCATGTTCGGGGTGGGTGACGTGCGCGAGATAGATTTTCCGGGCTCGGAAGACGAATACGAGGAGCGAGAAATCCTAGGAAAGAACTCCCGCGGCGACGTCCTGGCCGACATCGGCGAGCCGGTGAGCGAACGTTACCGCGTCCTCTCGCAGCTACCTTTTTGGGAGATGGGCTCCGGAGAACCACCCCTGGAAGAAGAGGCACTCGAAGATCGCGAGGATTATGTCCATCTCCCCGAGGATATTCCGGACCGCATCGGTGACCTGGCACTCGATCTGACCGAAGATGCCGGGGATGACTTCGAAGCCGCCGCCGCCCTCACCGAATACCTGCGGGATATCCCCTACAGCCTGGAGGTCGCCCCGCCGCCGGGAGAGACGGACTTCGCGGACCATTTCCTCTTCGAAGAACGCGCGGGATACTGCACCTATCACTCCACGGCACTGGCCGTGATGCTGCGCACCCTGGATATACCGACGCGGTGGGTGCAGGGGTTCATAGCGAGCCGGGATGGTTTCGAACGTTCGGAGGAGGAATCCTCCGAGATCGTCCGCTACCGCGGTGAGGTGACGCACGCGACCGCCCACGCCTGGGTGGAGGCATGGATCCCCGGATACGGCTGGGTTCCCTTCGAAGCCACGCCCGCCTACAGCGCCGTCGATCATACTCGCACCCTCCCCGAAGAGACTTCCGATTCCGAGGGAGGGGCGGGCTCCGACGTGGATCCCGACGACGAAATGTGGCCGTTCGAGGGAGACATGGAAGAGGAGTTCGCCTACGACGATATTGAAGGTGGGGGCGCGGCGGCGCAACCCGGGCCGTGGTGGGCCGTCCTCCTCCGATTCCTGGCCTACGGAGCCGGGGCAATTCTGGCCGCTTCAGCGGTGGGCCTGCACTATGCTTCCCTGCGGCGAGAGGAAACGGTGGGCAGACGTTCCGCCGAGAGCGTCCTGGGATCTCCTGCGAAGCGAGATACCGAAGGCGCGGACGAAACCCTGAGCATCCTTTCCGCGATGGATTTGGCGGTCTACTACCTGAACCGGACGCTGGACTTCTCCTCGGGCGGCATGACCGGCCGGGAGTTCGTCGAGCGAGTTCGAGAGGATTCCGACGCGCTGGGCCAGATACTGGACGAGCTCAATGGGAAGTACGAGGCGCTGGTATACGCGGGAGGAGATCCGGGGCCCGCGGATGCCCGAAGGGCCCGAGAACTCCTGGGCGAGCTGAAAAAGACAATTCGCCGGGATTATGGCCTGGTCAGGTATCTATTGACGAGGTACGCTCCTTCGTGGGTGGCGGATGAGGAAGGACAACTGCCCGCCTGAGGCACCTTGCGAACGCGTTATGCTAGGGGGGCGGCCCGGCT
>JAWODQ010000033.1:0-2626 GCA_046483165.1 Bacillota bacterium
CGGGGCGTTGAAGAACGCCACAATAGAGGGAAGCCGTGGTCGGAGGAGGAACTTGGTCGTCTCTCGCGGCGCTTCAGGGAGCTTCGGGGAGAGGGCCGCAGTAAACGGGAAGCGGTAGAGATAATCGGGAAGGAGTTCGGACGGGGACGTTTCGGCATCCAGTACGCTCTGCGGAGAACGCGAGAGTCCGAATAGGTCTCCGCGGGAAATGGGAAAGACTATGCGACGCTATGTCTCCGTCGGTCTAGGTTCCAAATGGGAGATGGAATAAAGGAGGTGGGACGTGTGAAAATGGCCAGATCGATCCTCATGAATGGGTTCGAGGCAGTTCCCAGATTGACCGTAACGGCCGGGAATACGGCGGTGTTTCTCCAGGATCCCCAGAGGTATTGGCTCGATGATGAATGCGGATTCTTGGCGACGGTTCGGAGGCGGGGAACATCATCGGAGTTCGGCGAGTACTGCGCGCAGATAAATGACCTGCTTCCCAATATGCGAAGGCTAATCGAGGGTGCCCGCCTTCTGGATGTACCGGTAATCTACAGTATTTGGGGACCCCGGCGCCGCCGGGAGATTTCCACCCTACAAAGGGCCGTCGGTGCCACCTTTATCTCCGAAGACCCCGAGGCCGAGATCGTCGAGGGTTTGATGCCCGGGACCGGAGATTTGGTATCCCATCGACCCGGGCTCGGCGCCTTCTCGGATCCGGATCTCACGGACGAGCTTCGATCCCTCGGCGTCGAAAATATCCTGGTGGGCGGGCTCCTGGTCGAATATGGTTTGAGATCGACCATCTACGCCGCCGCCGATCGGGGGTTTCGCCCGCTCATCGTCGACGATGCCTGCATGGGCCTTACCTACGATGCGAGGAGTACCGCCCTGGATGAGATGAAATTCGGGCTGATCAAAGTTCGCTCCACCGGCGAGACGCTCGATATCCTGCGGCGGGTCGGCCGCGCAGATCCGGTGTTAGTCTGAGAGGATTGGTCACGCATGCCGAAGATTAGAACGGTGTTGGGGGACATAGATCGGGCGAAGCTGGGCCATTGCCAGACCCACGAGCACGTGCTTTGTGACGAGAGTCTCGCCACCAGGCCGGAACTGACGAGTTCGACCCGCAGTGCGGGGAAACCCGGGGAAAGCATGGGGGATTTGCCCAAGGCGATGACCCGCATGATTCTCGATGACGAGGAGCGGGCGTTGGAACTGCTGGAGGCGTATCGCGCCGCCGGCGGAGGAGCCATCGCGGAGATGACCACCGACGGATGGGGAAGGGATCCGCAGGGCCTGGCGCGCCTGTCGGAGAAAAGTGGCGTGCACATAATCATGTCGACGGGATTTTACACCGAACCATACATTCCACGGTTTGCCTATCAAAGATCGATAGCCGATCTGGCGGAACTCATGGTGGCGGAGATCGAATCCGGGGTCGGAGGAAGTGGAGTATGCGCCGGGGTCATCAAGTCCGCCATATACGCCGGCCGCATCGAGGGCATCGAGTTGAAATGTCTCAGGGCGGTCGCCCTCGCCCAAAGGGAAACCGGCGCTCCGGTCACGAGTCACACCACCGGAAGTCGTCGTTCGGAGGTGCCCGGCGGCAGTCTGGCTCTGGACCATCTTGAAGTACTGGAGGAAGAGGGAGCGAACCCGGAGAGATTCATAGCGGGTCATACCGATGCGGTCGGGGTGGATATCGAACACCTGAGTATGGTCGCGGGCAGGGGTGCCTACGTGCAATTCGACCTGCTGGGCAAGCTCGGGGGCATCGAAGATGTAACCCGTGTCGATTTGATCCTGGAGTTATTCGATAGGGGTTTCGGCGACAGGATATTGCTCGGGACGGACAGATGCCGCAGGCCGGAACTGTATCCAGAGCTGGGAGGGGAAGGTTACAATTACGTCCTGAACAGCTTCGTGGACCAACTGCGTCATCGCGGCCTTGGCGAGGAAGAAATCCGGATGATGACGCTGAACAATCCGGCACGGATTCTGGCGTTCTAGTGGCCAACGAGTTGCGGTTCCGCCATCGATGTGGAGGATGAGAGACATTGGGAGGCTCGGCCTCTGGCGGGTGATGTATCGGCTGGCTGCGGTGCGGACGAGGGCGAATGGCCCCCAGGATTTCGCGGTGCAACGTGTCGATCGCTCCGGGCCCCATTATCGCCGTAGAAATCGATCTTCATCGTGGATTCCAGCTTTCCGATTCCCGGGGGCTCGGTGGGCAGGCTGACAACATTTGCGCCGAATGTTACCGAAGCGCTCGAGGTGGGCCATTAGTACGTTGGTTCACGAACCAAGAGCCAGGCCGCAGGCGTGTCCAGGTGGCGAAGTACGATGGATACAATGCGTCCCCCAAGACGTTTCTACCAACAGGGACTGGTATTCGGAGATTTGCCTGGGATTTCGACTACTAGTTTTCGACGAGATCGGCGGCAATGGTGTTGTTGACAATTCCCACGCCGGTGCGTTTCAATCGAGCAGGGTGGTTCAGCGAGGAGCTGTTCCCCGTACCTGCGCCAATCGAGAATGCGGGACGGTATACGGGGAATCATGTTCATGTGCAAGCACACGGGATCGAAAGGTCCCGCTCGATGTGTTGACCGAGCACATCGGCGGCCCCGGACAG
>JAWODQ010000066.1:0-2717 GCA_046483165.1 Bacillota bacterium
TGAAGAAGGCACGCACGAATAACTCGAATCTTCGGGCGGTGACCCGGGAGGGATATTTTGAGTTGCGTATTCTGTGAGATGATGGCCGGGCGCGCCCCGGCGAGCGTGGTTTACGAGGACGAACGGGTATACGCCGCGATGGACATCGTCCAACCCGACGGGTACAAGGTGTTGGTGATGCCCAAACGGCACGTACGCGACATCTTCGAGCTGGAAGAAGATGAGGGGGCGGCCCTTTTCGCCGTGGTGCCGCGCGTAGCGCGGGCCATCCGGCAAGTGTCCGGCTGCAGCGGGCTGAACGTCCTGCAATCCAACGGGCGGGATGCCGGCCAGACCGTCTTCCATTTGCACATCCACCTCTTTCCCCGCTTCCCCGACGACGACGTGGTCTTTCGCTGGGACGGGGAGATGGCGCCGCGGGGGGAATTGGACCGCATGGCGGCCGAGATCGCCGAAGAGATTTCCTAACACGTAGGGTTATTCGAAGAGGACGTTTTCCATGGCCTCCGGGTCGAGGATGGTGACGCTACTGCCCGAGAACGTGAGCAGGCCGTCGTCGCGCATCTTGGCGAGCTCCCGGGAGAGCGAGGGACGTGGGATCCCCATGTCGTCGGCCATCTCCTTGCGCGTCACCCCGAGTTCCACGGTGCCCCCGCCCTGCCGCAGCGATGCTTCCAGGAGGCGAGCCGCGACCTTCTGGCGGATACTCGAATAGGAAAGCTCCTGGATGCGGCGGTTGAGCATCAGCATCTTGCCCGACAAAAGGCCCAGGAACCTCTCCACAAATCCCGGTTCCTCGCGACAGAGCCGCGCGATCTCCTCGGCCGATATGTACATGATGGTGGTCGGTGCCGCGGTGGTGATGGTCGCCACGTATCGTTGATCCGAGGTGAAGAGCAGGGCCTCGCCGAACACGCTGCCTTCGCGGAGACGATCTATGGTGATGGCGCGGCGGGACCCCAGGACCTTTTGTATTTCCACGGAACCTTCGACTATCACGCTGAGATGTTCGCAGGGGGATCTCTCCACCGCGAGGGTCGTCCCAGCATCGTATTCGGACATCCGGTAGCGCAGCTCCGCCGTTATGCGCAAAAGGGTTTTCGGATCGCAGGCGGAGAATAGATCCGTGCGCGCCAGTTTTTCTCGCAGTTCCCGCCGCAAGATACGCCTCCTCCCTGTGTAACGAGGGTTACCGATCTGCGTCTCGCACCCAATTATAATGGACTACGAGTGTTCGGTGAACCGGGCGCCGAGGTGCTGGAGTCGTTCCCCGCGTTCTCCGCACGAAGGAGGGGTGCGGGTGGGTCTACGTGTTGGCCGGCGAAATCGATGGAGCCCGTCGCTTGGCGGGTCTTTCGCAACTGATCCGAGGAGAGACTTTTGGTGGAGACCGGCCCCGGTGAGTTTAGTCGTAACACCCGACCGTACGTGCCGTTATGAGAGTTGCGGCCCCGCGCGGATTTCGAAGCTATCGATGGGGAGACTCACCTCGCGGAATATACTCCAGGGTCGGCCGGTCACGGAAGGACATGAGAGAAAGGGAGGATACTTGTGAGTTTGGACAATATGTTTTGTTTCCAATGTGAGCAGGTGGCGGGCGGTGAAGCCTGCACCAGGATGGGTGTTTGCGGTAAGGATCCCGACGTCGCCGGACTCCAGGATCTGGTGATCCATCAAATGATGGGGATCGGGGTCTTGGGTTCCCGCGCGCTGGATCGCGGCATGGAGATACCCGAAGATATCTCCGCCTTCGTGGAGGAGGCCACCTTCGAGACGCTGACCAATGTGGATTTCGATCCCGATCGGTTCCACCGTCCTCTGGAGCAGGGCGACGAGGCCAAGGAGCGAATGCGGGAGATGGTGGGAGACGAGCCGGGCGACCCCGAGCCGGTCACATATCGCCTGCCCGAGAGGGACGAACGCCTGGCGGACGCCCTCCGGGTGGGAATAATGAGCGATCCCGACCTGAACGAGGACGTGCGTTCCCCGCGCGAGACCCTCATATACGGGATGAAGGGTATGGCCGCCTACGCCTACCACGCGCGTCTCCTCGGCGAAGTGGATCCCGCGGTGGATGCCTTCTTCTACCGGGGTTTCGACGCCTCGGTGACCGAGGAAGATCCCGACGAGCTCCTGTCGATGCTTTTGAAGCTCGGAGAGACCAATCTGCGCTGCATGGAGATTCTCGATAAGGCCAACACGGGAGCGTACGGTCACCCCGAGCCCACCTCGGTGCCCGTCACGGTAAAAGAGGGTCCCTTCATCGTGGTCTCCGGCCACGATCTGAAAGACCTAAAGGAGCTGCTCGAGCAGACCGAGGGTATGGGCATCAACGTGTACACTCACGGCGAGATGCTTCCCGCCCTGGCCTATCCCGAACTCAAGAAATACCCGCACCTCGTCGGCAATTACGGTGGTGCCTGGCAGGAGCAGCAGAAGGAGTTCGACGGGATTCCCGGCACCATCCTGATGACCACCAACTGCATCCAAAAACCCCGGAATTCCTACATGGACAGGATATTCACCACCGGCCCCGCCGGGTGGCCGGGAGTCGCGCACATTCCCGAAGGGGACGGCCGAAAAGACTTATCACCGGTGATAGATAAGGCGCTGGAACTCGGCGGCTGGCCCGAGGACGAAGAGGAGAAGCGCATCACGGTGGGCTTCGATCGCAACGCCGTGATGAACGTGGCGGGAGACGTCATCGAGGCGGTCAA
>JAWODQ010000008.1:0-46429 GCA_046483165.1 Bacillota bacterium
GAGATATTAAAGCGGGAATGGGTTCCGTTGGTTGCATTGGCGTGGAATGAGCAAATTGAATTGGAAACAACCACTGCGTTTTGAGTGGAAAAAAATATGTCAGTTTTTTCTTTAAAATTTATTTTTTGGTGAAATCCTTGTCCGTTTGTTGAAACCGTATTTACAATGTCTGCTATCTTGCTGCAGTAGGCTTGGGCCACATTTTCCTTTTCAATTTCATCAACTTTTGAATCTCTTCTTTGCTTGACTGCAAATGAAATAGAAAAAAGAAGCAACAAAATTCCAGGGACGAGGGATGATGCCCTCCCATGATCTTGACACCCAAAGCCCCGGAATCCGCCACCGCGCGAACCTCCTTCGCGATGAGGCCGCGGTCAATGTGTCGACTCGTATGGGGACCGATGATCCTCAAACCGGCCAAATTGAGACCCGCCCCTTCGTCGGCGAGATTCTCCACTACCGCGGCAAAATCGGAAAACTCCACCGCAGTGGTAACCCCGGCCAGGGCCAGTCTACTGTGGCCGATCCCGCCTCGGCTCCGATCCGCCAAATGGACGTGCCCGTCAATTATGCCCGGCATTACTACCAGTCCCGTGGCATCGATTTCTTCCCTCCCGGCACCATCAATCCCCCGCGACTCGCAGCGGACTATGGTACCGGCCTCGACAGCCAAATCCATCGGGCCATCCAGATCTTCCAGGGGATCGACGGTGTGCCCCCCTCGAACGACGAGATCGTAAGCCATCCTTCTCTCCACCTTTCGAAACCCCGACGATTCCGATCACAGATCCACCCGGGGCGAACCGCGAAAACGACATCACATACCTGCAATTACGCATCTTCGGGCGTTATACCTTCGAAGGTCAGAGCTCGACATTCCGTCGGCAGCAGTCTCCCCTCGGATACTTCCAGTCTTCCATCGCGAAAAACTGAATGGATTCGACTCAGATGGTGCAAATCCAAATCCGGCGTGCCCTCCACCAGGATCAAATCGGCCAGTTTTCCCCGTTCGATGGTACCCAGCCGATCGTCCATATCCAGGATCTCTGCACCGCCGGCGGTCGCCATCCGGAGAACTTCAGCATTATCAAAGCCCGCTTCGGTCATGAGTTCCAATTCCCGGATGTAGGCATAGGGCAGATAGCGAAACCAGTTCAAAACCAGGTCCGTACCTATACCGAACCGCACCCCCGCGCGACGCATCTTGCGTACCAGATTCAGGTTATCTTCCCTGGAGAATTGGAACCTCCTCGAGGTGGAATTGAAGTATCCTCCCATCTGATCGAATATGATCACGTAGGGAATGAGGGTCGGAACGGAATAGACGCCCCGTGCGGCCATTTGCGCCACGGCTGCATCGGTTCTCGGCAAGGGATGCTCTATGGAATCGACCCCGGCTTGGATCGCCCAATCGACGTATTGCGTTTCGGCGTCACACATCACTCGCAATCCCAAAGCGTGCGCCTCGTCCACCGCCGCCGATACTTCCTCGAGGGTGAAATGACTCGCGACCTTTATTACGTCGGCTCCACCCTTGAACGACTGCCGGACTGCTTCGCGCCAGTCGTTCGGTCCCGATGCCTCCCTCACTTTTCCGAAGGAGGGTGCGGTACGTCCGAGTCCCTCGGCCCCGTGTCCACCGGTGCCGGTGATGAGACGACCGGCGGGAAAGATGCGCGGACCATGTATTCTGCCGGACTGCGCCCACCGCTTCAGCCGAAAAGTCGCATCTCCGTGCGAACCGGCATCGCGCACACTCGTGATGCCGCTTTCCAGATAAAACCTCATCTTCTCCAGCGCCCGCAGCGTGGCATCAGAGATGCTCTGTGCCTCGGCCGGGGACACTCCCGGCTCATGGTAGCTGAGGTGCGTATGTAGATCGATGAGCCCCGGCATGAGCGTCATCCCGGACGCATCCATCTCCGCGGTTCCTTCCGGTACAATGATGTCTTCGCCGATTTCTCTTATCGCGTTTCCCTCGAACCACACATCGCCATCGAAACAAGGAGTCCGGATTCCGTCGAATACTCTCGCGTTGCGAATGACCGTACCGGCCTCTCGCGGGCTGTCGGCCTTCGGTTCTACGGGAACCCTGCGAGGATCCGAACTGACCGGAACGTCTCCGAGCCATTTTCTCCGGTTTATTGACACCCGATGCCACCTCCGTATTGCCACATTTTTCTTTCAGCGACTTTGGATTTTTGGATGAACTGCAGGTGAAAACCACGAACTTCGATATCGATTTCGCAGAAGATATCGAACGAAGCCGCGGGCAGACCTCGGTCACCACTCACCAAATGTCCCCTCGGGGACTCCGATCCGGGTAAGTCTTTGAGGGCCGTCGGTGCAATGGGGAAATGATCCCGGGGTTTCGGATACGATCGCGCAAAACTCGGGGGAGATTGGGCATGAGACTGGCGCATCCGTAGCCTCCTTTGGAGGAGATCCACATCGGCGACAGCGGCGGAAACGAAAACCTCGCCATCTCTCCCGGGAGGAGTGAGCGAGTCCCAATCCGGCGGGATTGCCGATTCGCGTATCCCTCACGAATTCATGCGCGTGAGCCCCCGCCGGAGGCGAGGGCTCGGACTTATACTCGGGTGATCACTCTCAGTCGTGCCTCTGCTCCAGTGTTCGGTGCAGCTCGTCCTCCATTATGTTCCGTTCCCGCTCCTCGAGTTGCCGGCCGAGAACCTTCTCCGAGATGATCTGAGCGAGATCAACCGCTTCACTGCGGAAGGACTCGAGGGCGCGATCGCGCTCCCTTTCGATTTCCGCCCGTGCCTCGGCGAGAATCCTATCGCTCTCTTCGCGAGCCGAACTGACGATCTGCTGGTACCTTTGCCGGGCATCATCTTCCGCCCGTTCCACGATCCCGACCGCCTCCTCGCGAGCATCGCTCAATCGTTCGGAAATCCTCTCCTGCAGTTCTACGGATTCCTCCCGACGATCCTCGGCTTCTTCGAGCAAAGCGGTAATGGTTTCCTCACGCTTCTCCATATTCCACAGGACCGGAACGAAAAAGACGCGACGCAACACGAGGAAGAACACCAGAAAACTGGCTATTTGGATTAGAAGTGACCACGTTATATCGGTCAAGGCTCATCGTCATCCCTTCGTTGCCCGTACACACCCTGGCCCTGTCGCTTAGAGGAAATTTTGGGCGATACCGAGCAGAATCAGGGACATGACGAGACCGTAAATACCGGTCGTCTCGGCCACGGCCTGGCCCAAGAGCATGGTCGAAATAATTTCAGACCGCAACTCCGGTTGACGCGCCAGTGCTTCCACGGCTTTACCGGCAGCATATCCCTGACCGATACCGGGACCAATGGCGGCCAAACCGACGGCAAAACCCGACGAAGCAATAGCGGCGATGCCAATTAACATCGGATCCATTTGGCGAACAACTCCTTTCGAACGGACTTCTACTCCGTGCCCATCTTCACGTAGACCATGGTCAACATCGCGAAGATGTACGTCTGAATTGCACCGACGAAGAGGTCGAAGTAGAGGTGGAAGGGAACCGGAACCACCACGGGTACGACCTCATATATCAGTGCCACGATAACGCTGCCCCCGAGAATGTTTCCGAAGAGCCGCATACCCAAAGATACCGGGGCGGCCAGCTCTGAGATGACATTGAGGGGAACCAGCAAAGCGATGGGCTCAAAGAATCCCTTTATGTAACCGAAACCTCCCTTGGTTTTGAAACCGTAGAACTGAACCATCAGGAAGGTCAAAATGGCCATCCCCATGGTGATGTTGACGTCGGAGGTGGGAGGTCTGAGCCCGACGACTCCGAGGATATTGGAAATGAAAATAAAGAGAACTAAAGCCCCTATGAAGGGCATGAAGCCGGCATTGTGCGCTCCCATGGTATCCGAAACCATGGAGCGAAATCCGTTGACGGTTAACTCGACGTAGGCCTGGATTCCTTTCGGCCTCTCTCGAAGACTCCTGGCAACGAGGGCACCGGCGCCGATCAGGACCAACATAATGATCCACCCGATGAATATGGAATCCGTGATGGGTATGTCCCCGATTCGGAATAAGACCGACGGCCCCTCCAAGAACCTCTCCATTACCTGTCCTCCAACCCGATATTTACTCTACCACATCCGAATTCGAATCCCCATCAGGACCTTCGGGAACCCGTTTCCGGCATCGCGCATCCATTATACCGGTAGTTATCAGCACTGCATAGGTTAACAACAGCCCGGCGATGGCCGGCAATAAATCCATCCCAACATACACGTAAAAGTACGCCAATACCGATCCGATGATCATGAACCGGCCCACATAAAGGAGTGCCGCCTTGGCCCCGGCGGATGGCCCACCACCGGATCCGACGGCGTCGGCGATCCTTTGCACCGACAACGCGTGCAGGTGAAAGTTCAAAATTCCGAGCGAAACTCCCAAGGCAAAAGGATACCAGAAACGACCCAGCCCGAGAAGGAAAAGCACCGAAATTCCCACCAACAACAGGAGAGCGTCGGTCAACAGAACTTTGCGTCGCAATGATTCGAAGGAATTCATCGTCACCCGTCCCCTAAACATCACCCTCGTCTTCCGATCGATCCGACACACTCATGACGACCTTATAGGCGCCCCAAAAACCCGAGGCCACGCCGAGAACCACTCCCACAGCTGTAAGCGACATGCCGGTGGCAAAATAGTCGTCGAGCCAGCTACCCCCCAAAAAACCGACATATACCGAGGCAACTATGAGTATCCCGATGTGAAAGAGCAGCGCAAGATATCTACCGGCCTGCTTCAAGATGCCCATCGGATCTCACACGTCCTCTCGCTGGCCTCCTCGCCTTCCGGTCGCCGATCTTGGCTCGGCAAATCGAGATTTCAACCAGGCCGCAGTTATCGCGGTGACCGGCACGCACAATACCAGGCCGACACTTCCACTTAGAGCCCGGATGACTTCGGTCGCAATGACATCCATGTTGGCCACACTCACAAAGTCGGCGCGATGGGCGACGAGCAGCAATATGAGCGGAAGCGAACTGCCCGTGTAAGCCAGTATTAAGGTATTTGACATAGTGCCCAATACATCCCGTCCGACATTCATACCCGATCTCACCAAAGTGGAGAAACGAGCGGATCTTCCTACCCGGTGCACTTCCTCTACCGCCGAGGCTATCGATATCGAAACGTCCATAACGGCTCCGAGGGCACCGAGAATCATGCCGGAAAACAAGAGGCCTCGGAAATCGAACGGGGTTTCCGAGCTGAACATGAGGAATTGCGCCTCCTGAGTATGAAGTCCCATCAGGTGAGCCGAATTGCCAAACAGGGTGGCCAAGATGCCCGCGAAGAGTACCCCGGCCACGGTACCCAGGATCGCCGCGGCAGTCTTGTGGGTGGCCCCGGCTATGATGTAAAGGCTGAAGGCCACAACGATTGCGCTGACTACCACCGTCGTAATCATGGGATTCCAGCCCGCCAGGAGCGCCGGAATCAAGAGGTAGGCCACGGCTAGAGCGGTCAGACCCAGGACCACCAGGGTTTTTGCGCCTCTTTTACCGCCGATGATCACGAGGGAAAGGGCGAAAATCCCCAGGAGATATGCCACGGGTACATCCCGAACGAAATCGACGATGAAAATCTCTTCCGTCTCGGTGAAATCCGAACCTCCCACCATCACCCGGTCTCCGGGAGCCACTCGAATATCGTAGGCCGGATTGCCGGTGAGGCGATTGATCACTTCCCTTTCGCCCTCCCAGGGGCCGGAGTCGACCCGGAGCTTGACGCGCTGTTCCACGGTGGGACCACCGAAATACGATTCTTCGACCTCCTCTTCCTCGACATCGAGTACGGTGGCACGGTAGGTCTGGACTCGCAATCCCGCCTCATTCTCGGGAAGATCCGGAACTCCGGCATCGGGAGCCTCCTCGGGTTGTTGTGCGTAAACCGCGACGGAACCCGCAAGAAGTAGTAAAACTGCGAATAGGACGGACACTGTGAGACGTTTCCTCAAGAGAGCTCCACCCTCTCAAACGAACCGTTACTTAGATCAATTAAGACCAGACATCCGTACGCGGGTCGCCCTATTCCGGTCAGAATCTTGATGGCTTCGTTGACCTCGAGGGAGGCGAGGGTAGCGGCCGTGGGACCCAGGTTCCCGGTCTCCACCTCGATCCCTCGATTCTCTTCGGCACCCTCATACAGGCTATTCAAGATACCCTCTCCAGGGCGAATCACGGCCAGCTGCCCCGTAAAGCCGGCTATAGCCGCGTGAACCATCGGGATATCAGCCTCGGAACATACGTCCGCGAGAATCCGCCTGTCACTCAGTGTATCCAGGCAATCCAGGGCCAAATCTACTCCCTCCAATTTGGCGACGCCGTCGGGAACATCGGATATGGGCCGTACGCTCTCTATCTCGACACCGCTGCATACTCCCCGCAGTCTTCGCTCACTGGCGGCGAGCTTCGACGTCCCGAGATTCTCCTCGCTGCTGTGGATCTGACGGTTCAGGTTGCTCTCTTCGTACACATCGGGATCGGCTAGCAGCAGTTTCCCGACTCCGGCCCTAACCAGCAGTTCGGATGCCAGTCCTCCAAGACCACCCAATCCCAAAACTGCAACCCGGGAACGCAACAGGGCCCTTTGTCCCCGTGTACCCAATGTGCCTCGGTTTCTCTCGAGACGTAGAGGCCAGATATTCGACTCAAGAGCCGAAATCTCCACTTCTCCCCGAGAAAAACCCGACCGTTTCGCCACTAGCCCGACGTCACGCGAAGTGATGCAGTGAATCGGGCGCCCGGCGGCATCTCGGTACTCCCGGCAATTGGCTTCGAGCAGAGCGCTCAAAGACTCCATATCGGCTCCCTTCAACCAATCCTCGCGAGATCATTGAACCTTCCGGACCGAATCCTCGCGATAATCCACCAGGACGGAAATGTAACCGCGCAACATCTCGTCCACCTCGGTATCTCCAGTATCCACGAGCAGCGGTTTTCGCCCCAAAGCGAGTAGCTTCCCCTTGGCAGCGACCACGATGATGTTGTCGCGACCGACTCTCTCGATCACCTCGGCGGAAATCTGTTGATTCCCCCTTCCAAATATGTAGCCCTGCCCACCGATCAACGTCACCACGATCCTGGCCGCATCGGCGGCGGATAAATGATCCAGGATCTGCCGCTCGTTTGCGTCGGCCTCCACGACACGTCCATTTTTGACGAGGTCGACGCCCAACAGAGTTGCGGGCAAATCCATCTCATCCAGTATCGTCCTGGTGGTGGTACCGGGACCGATTATGTATAGTGTATCGGAATCCATTCCTTCCACCACGCGCTTGGCTATGGCCTCGGCGGCCGCTTCCTGGTCCACGGTACTCCCCATCTTGAGATCTTGAACCAGGTGGGGATCGTAGGGGGTCATGACGTGTCCATAGAGTTTTGCGGACAACCGTCCTCCCCGGAAAGCTTCTTCATCGATATCCATGACTTCGGCTTCCCTCGTCGAACTGATCTCTCCGTCCAGATAACGGGCCGAAACCTCGCCGGCGCTGCGGGGATCCGTGGCAAACACGGCCGAATGCATCTTCACTCCGGCGGGAGTGCCGATTACCGGGACCCGTTCGTCGACGGCGTCCATTATATCCCGCGCCGTACCATCTCCCCCTACGAATAGGATCAGATCGACGCCTTTCTCTTCCAGCTTGCCGGCCAGGGCTCGGGTATCCGAGGCGTCGGTATCCCTCCCGGAGATTGCCAATACGACATCCGGATCCCAGCCGGCGGAGCGGGCGATATCCTCCCCCATCACCCCGGAACCGGTAATTATCTCGATACCCGGATTCAAACGATACACCGTATCCAGGGCGAGCCTGGCCCGCCGAGGAGATTCGGGCTCCGCTCCCAGTTCCAAGGCCCTCTCCAACGCGTCGCCGTCGGTACCCTTCAAACCGACTTTGCCGCCCATCCCCGCTATCGGATTGACGATGAAACCCAATCTTGACCGCACAATTATCTCCTTTCGGGATCCGGCTATACCATCCTAATGGCAAATTCGGGACAGTAGGGAGCGCAATAGCCACATAGGATACAGTTTTCGCGATCGACGACACATTTGCCGTCCACTACGGAGAGCGCCGAGCTCGGGCAATGCGGCACGCAGGTCCCGCACCCGGTACACAAACCGAGTATGTGGAGTCGCTTGCTGCTCCCCCTCATCGTGGACTTCCACAAATCGGGATCGATATCGCCGCCCTCCAGCAATGCCAGGTTTACGCTCAGTTCATCTTCGTGAACCATGCCGATGGAAATCACATCGATCCCGCGCAGGGAAAGAACGTAATCGAGGGCCGATTTCCGATCATCCAGTAGATTACCGCCACCGAAGGCCTTCATGGCGTAGAGTTTCTTGCCCTCGGTGTGGCATTTGGCGATGGCGCACTCCATGTCGGTCCTGCTACCCTCGAGAATTCCGAGTCCCTCGCGATTGATGATGGGATAGACGACATCTATCCCGGGCTCTCGCGCTGCCCTCTCTACCACGGGAACGGAATGGGTGGAGATACCGATGCGCCCGATGATACCCTCTTCTCGACATTCCTGAAGATACTCGTAGGCGCCGCGACGTTGTTCGAAAACGTCCGTCCCGACGCGGGCCGCGTGCAGGTGGAATACGTCGAGGGTGTCCACTCCCAAAGACTCCCTGGCCTCCTCGACGGCCACCCTCATTCCTTCTCTATCGGCTGCGTGGGACTTGGTCGCTATGTGGATCTCGCCATCCCACTGCTCGAGGGCCAGTCGGATGTGTTCGTAATTCCTATACGACTGGGCCGTGTCGATAAAGTTAACGCCCCTTTCGAGAGCCGCCAAGATGACTTCGGCGCCTCGTTTGGGATCAATATCCTTCTGTAGTGGGCCCATGGGCAAAGATCCGAAGCAAAGTTGGCTCACCGATAGACCCTTCCCCCAGTCGACGGTCTTCATTGGGGTCACTCCTCTCAAATCTTTCCGTCTGTGTTCCCACATCTGCCCATCAATCGCAAAATCTTTGAACTGCTGGTGAACTGCACTGGTTTCAATCTATCAGCTATGACGGGCGGAAGAGAAAGCCGATACTTTGTAAAGCCGCGCCGACACAATAATCTGGGACGTGAAGGCATCCAGATACACGCGCTTGGGAGCTATACTGCACACTCCCGAAACCGCTCGAGCGACATGATATCGCCATCGGCAAATAGTCTTCGAGCACCCGACTCCTCCGTCCTCCTTGCGACACCTCCAGCACCGCAATGGAGAACCGCCTACGCTCGCGGAATGATCGCCCGGAGGAGAAAACCATCTGCCCCGATGGCGGAGGGCATATCGCACAAATCGAGGAGGTCATCCATCCGAGCATCGGCGGGAATCTCATGCTTCCTTTTCTCCTCTCCGAATCATCTATTGGATTCACACGGTAAAAGCCATCGGGCGATCCGAACATTCCAGAAGATGGATAGGGCTCCTGGGAGCACTCGTCATCCACCAGATTGGTGAATACTTTCCACCGCTCTGGGTAAACACAAAATTGAGGTTTGTGTGGGTCGCCATCCGGGTTGGGCACCGGAAATCGATAGTGCCGTGATCGTATCGACGACGGCGAGGGAATCCACAACCTCGAATCGGATATCCGGGTCGAGGGCAAATCCAAAAGCCCGATTCAATCGACCTCCGGAGAAGGATTCTCCGAAGAATCGATTGATAAAACGGGGATTCTCCTCATATCAGACCTACATCCAATTAGGGGGAAACACCATGGCCAAAGTAACGAGAGAAATGGTTGAAAAGACCGGTATCAATGTGGATGAACTGGTGGATCTATTGGTTAAGAATGCTGCGGCGGAGCTGACCACCTTTTATTATTACACCATCCTGCGCATAAACCTGATCGGCTTGGAGGGCGAGGGTATCAAGGCCATCGCCGAGGCAGCTCGAATCGAGGATCGCAACCACTTCGAGGCACTAATTCCGAGAATCTACGAATTGGGAGGCAACCTTCCCAACGACATGAAGGAATTCCACGACATGTCGGCGTGCCCTCCCGCCAACTTACCGGAAGATCCCACGGATGTAGAAGCTTTGCTGCAGGTATTGGTCGAAGCGGAGCGCTGCGCCGTCCGCGGGTACACCAATATATGCAATCTCACCGCCGGAAAGGATCATCGGACCTATGATCTGTCCCTGGCGATCCTCCACGAGGAAATTCAGCACGAGTCGTGGTTCTCCGAGTTCCTGGGCGAGGGTCCATCCGGACACTATCTGCGCACGGGAGAAACCTCCCCGTTTGCCGGTAAATTCCTCCGCTAACGACCGCGGGATTTGGCGAGGGAGACCGTTACGGTCTCCCTCGCCAAATCCGAATGATGTCTCCCAAAAGGTTTTCGAACGCTAAGAGTTTGCCCGATGGTGTGGGCACGAAATGGCATTGATTCCCCGGCATACTACCCGGCCAGATTACATACCTACCAAGAACTTTCCGGCCCATTTTGAAGACCGACCGGTTTTGACCGGTGAAGTGCGAATGTCACTTCCCCTCCCGTATCCAGGGCAGATTCCCGAGATCCTCTACGGGAAGGCCAAGAGTGAAGCAGGGTTGCGCGGCGAGGCCGCGCAACCCTGCGGAAAAACTCTTTTCCCAGTATAACTAATGCACCGGAGTACCCTCTTCGATTACCAGTTTCCCATATAGCTCCGTGAGCCTTTTGGTGAGAGGACCGGGGACTCCTTCTCCGACGGTTCTGGCGTCGACTTCTACGATGGGCATGATCTCGGCCGCAGTTCCCGTAACGAAGCACTCATCCGCGGTATAGATGTCGTGGCGAGTTATGGGTCTCTCCTCCACCGGAACTCCTTCCTGGCGGGCAAGTTCCATAACGGACTCGCGGGTAATGCCCTCGAGAATACCGAGATAGACCGGAGGAGTCGAAAGGATACCCTTTCGATAGACGAACAGGTTGTCCGCCGCGCCTTCCGTTACGTATCCGTCCGAGTTAAGCATGAGTGCCTCGCGCACGCCGGCACGCGCGGCCTCGAGGTGTCCGAGGATGTTATTGAGATAGTTAAGCGACTTGATTCGGGGGTCGAGGGCACCGACCGAGTTGCGACGAGTCGGCACCGTCACCGCCTCAATTCCGTCCCGATAAAGCTCGGCAGGGTATACGGCGATCTCGCCGGCGATGATCACAACCTGGCACCGGGCACAATTCTTGGGGCTCAACCCCAGATCTCCCTTACCACGGGATACTACAACCCGGATATAAGCATCGATGAGATCATTCGCCTTCACTGTATCGATTATGGCCCGTTCGAGTTCCGCGGGTTCGTAAGGGATGTCCATCATTATGCAATGCGCGGATTCGTAGAGGCGTTGGACGTGTTCACGCAAACGGAATACTTTGCCTCCGTAAGCCCTTATGCCCTCGAAGACTCCGTCACCGTAGAGGAAACCGTGATCAAAAACCGAAACGGTCGCGTCTTCCTCGGGGACCAGATCGCCATTCATGAAGATAACTTTGGACAAAACAAACCCTCCTTAGGCTTGCGCTTCACCGTGGGCGGTCCACCATTCATCCGGCCCGGGCAAAGCGAATCAGTCGAATACGGAAGTGATCGCGGGGTTGAGTCCCAAAAAGGCGCTCAACCAGTCTCTTCTTTCTCGTCTGAGTGCTTCAACTCGCCTTTCGTAGTCGTCAACATCGTAGTACGATTCCGGGCGCATTCTACCCATGTCCACCCCGGCAATGCTGGTGGGGACTTCATATCCCCAGTGCGGATCCTTTTCCCACACGATGGTATCGCGGGCGATGTTCTCCAATATGCCGGCCGAATCTCGCACGGTGATCGGGGTCTCTTCACCGAGACTGCCGGTATTCAATAGATAGCAACTAGTCTGGGGATTGAGCCGCAGAAAACGGAGAAGTCGGTTGCCCTCCTCCGCCTCCGGGCCGACTATAAAGGGATTGGTTCCCACCTCGCGGCGAGACTGGCCCGCGGCCCTCGGATCTCCCGCGGAAGTCTCGACCGACTCCCCGAGCATGAAATATGCGGCGGCCTGTTCGGCGGAGAGCCGGGCTACCGGCGGCAGGATGTCTTTGCGCCTGGTTATGAAGACCAGATTGTCGGCATGCTCCAAATCGATATCATCGTCGGTGCAGAAGAACTCATCCCTCGGTATTATCGCCCGCCCGTTGCCGGTGAGCGAGGTGTCTTCGAAGTCGGGCACTCCATTTTCATCCAATACGACGTTTTCGAAGACGGCTCGCGGGCTCCGGGAAGCGACGTAGATCGGATCGTCGGCGCCGTCTTTGCCCAGTCCCTCGGTTTTGATGAAGAAACCATTTTCCGTTCCGGCGCAGTAGGTCTTTTCGTCCATGATTACCACGTCATCCTGACGCACCACGACGCCTTCCGGCTCCGTGAGATCGTGAGGGTGAGTGGTAAGAGTGGTCTTCCCGGTGCCGCTCAATCCAAAGATGAGAAAACCGTGGCCGGCCAGCCGACCCTGTCCGTCCTTGACTCTAATTATCTTACTGGCAGCGTGAAAGCCCAACCGATTCCGCGTCTTCTCCCGATACATTGCCATGCGCAGAAAGGATTTCTTGGCTTCCCCGAAATAGTCCGTCCCCAGTATGTACGTCATGCCCGTCTCCGGATGAGCGAATATCTTGCGCTCGGGCCATTCCGGAACGTAGATACTGACGAAATCGGGGATATCTTCCGGTCGTTCGGCCGGGAATAATGATCGTTTCCACATATAGGCCAGCCGCGCGTAGGGTTCCGTAACGAACAGGCGACAGTGCGCCTTCACACCGGTCCCGTTACCCATGTTTCGATCCACGCGGATTAGTCGACACCCGCTCAGATAGTCGTTGACTTCCGAAGCCAGTTTTCTCGCTTCGTCCTCGGAGATGGGTTGCTGTCTGCGACCGAGTTCCACTTTGTCGACGATATAGGTGTGCCCCGCACTCCGACTGCGCACTCGAGTGACGAAGTTTACACTACCGTATGCAGTTCGTTGACCTTCTTGAGAACACAGCTCGAAGAGGGCATCGTCGTCGGGATTGGCCAATACCTCGGGATAGGAGATATCCCGCGAAAAGCACTCCATTCACGCCCGCCCCTCTCATGGTGGCAACACGATGTCGGTGGAGCCTTCGTCCACCTACCCAAGTATCTAAAGCGCGCGATGGAGTGTCAAGAAGTCCGGTGGAGGGTGGCTCACCCTCCACCGGATGGGGTAACTACAGTCGATCCCGTATCCACTTGCCGATTTGGTTCGCACCTGCCACGCGACCGGACACCAATACTTCTCCGTCTATAGCGAGTGCTGGAGTCAACATCACTCCGTACTCCGCCATCTCGTTAAGATCCGTTATCTTGGTGATCGTCGCTTCTGCGTCGAGATTATCCACGGCCTCCTGTGCATTGCGTTCCATCGCCTCGCATTTGGGACAACCGGGTCCGAACACCTTGATTTCCATCTCTATCACTCCCAGCCTTTCAGTTTCCCGCACCGGTGGTCCGTAAGCGGGAATCAACTCATAATTCCTCCATAAATCATACCGCTCGTAGTGGCCAAAACGACTACCAGTAAGACGAAGACGAGGGTTTTTCGAGTTCCAATTACGCTACGTATGACCAGCATGTTCGGCAGGCTCAATGCCGGTCCCGCCAGCAGTAGCGCCAAAGACGGTCCAGGTCCCATCCCGAGCCCCATTAAGCCCTGCAATATCGGTATTTCAGTCAAAGTGGCGAAATACATGAACGCCCCAATGACCGAGGCCGCCAGGTTTGCCGCGAGCGAATTACCCCCGACCCATGCGGCAACGTAATGGGCAGGTATCAGGCCGGCCTCGGCCCCCGGTCTGCCCATGAGGAAACCGGCCACCAGGACGCCGGCGAAGAGCAACGGAAGAATCTGTTTGGCGAAATCCCAAGTGGCTGCCACCCACGACACTCTCTCCTCACCGTCAAACCAGCGGATCTGGATGTAGGCTAACACCAGGAGCAAAGCTCCAACCACATACCACTTGATGGAAAAGATTGCGTTCCAAAGACCGGGGCCCGATTCGGCGCTCGTCCATGCCGCAAATATCAGTATCATGACGAGCGTCACGAAGAAGATCGCGTTCTGTATGGGGGATCGCACGTCGTCCTCTGCGCCGCCGACCGCCGGAACGGTCTGCGTCGGCTCTCCTTCTTCCCCGGAAAACAGAGCCGACATTACCAGACCGATCACTACGGCAAAGACTACCGCGGCGAGAGCTCGCGCCAATCCCAGCTGCCAGCCAAGAACCCGCGCGGTAAGTATTACGGCGAGGACGTTGATGGCCGGCCCCGAATAGAGGAAAGCACATGCCGGACCAATGCCGGCGCCCCTCCTGTAGATTCCCGAGAATAGGGGGAGAACGGTGCAGGAACACACTGAAAGTATGGTTCCTGAAATCGAGGCTATCGAGTAGGCCAACCAGCGCGGAGCCTCGGAACCGAAATACTTTATCACCGCACCCTGGGATATGAAATTCGCGATCGCGCCGGCGATGAAAAATGCCGGTATGAGGCAGAAAAGCACGTGTTCGCGTGCGTACTCCTGAAGCATATGAAAAGCCTCGAGGATGGCCCGTGATAGCCGGGGATCCTCCAGCGGTGCGTAATACGCGGCGAGAAACACGGCGACGATTATCGCAAGAGCCCTCGATTCCTTGCTCTGCACTGCTCTCTTGATGCCATTCAAGAATCCACTCATGTCCCGGTCCTCTCAGAACACTCACTTTCAATGCTACCCATTTCGGCCATGAAGTCCAAAAGACCGCCGACGCGCGGACCGCAGCTACGATACATGTACATCAGACCTTCCCGGCGGAAAGTAACCAAATTCACTACTCGGAGAACATTGAGGTGCTTGGAAGCTGAAGGCTGATTTATGCCCAGGGCGCGGGCGATCTCACATACACAGGTCTCTCCCCTTCGAACCAAGAGATCCAGGATCGCCACGCGTGTTGGATGAGAAAGCGCCCTCGCGATACTGGAGATTTCCTCGTGATTCATTGTCCACCTCCTCTTTCCGCAATCTATATTCCGATATAAGCATATACTTGTCAAGCCCCCTCGTGGATTGAAAAAGCGGTTGTTCGCCCGACCGTCGGAGTTGTAGACTGAGCGTAGTCTTCTGCGACGGGGGCGGTTACTACCGTCGCAGCCGCAAATTACAATCGTCTAGGGGGACTGAATTTGAAACTCAATCGGCTCATAATTGCCGTAATGATAGCCGTCATAATGGTTGGCTCCACGGTGGCCGGATGCACCGACCAAAACGAAGAAGATGAGGCGACCGGGATAGTCGAGATCAACGGACGAACTATCGAGAAGGAAGAGTTCGTCGATACCATGGAGTCCATGTACGGCGAAGAAGTCCTGCATACCCTCATAATGTACGAGATAGTTATGTCTGCGGCGGAAGAAGAAGGTGTCGAGGCGACAGAGGAAGATATCGACGAGGAAATCGGACAGATCCGAGATGACCTCGGGGCGCAGGGGTATTCTCAATTCCTGGCACAATACGGGATGAATGAAGCCAGCTTCCGGTATAATCTCGCGATATCAATGGCCATCGACAATATCCGTTACTCCGAGGTCGAGGTCACCGAAGAGGCGCTTTACGATCACTTCTCGGAGAACAGAGATCAGTTCGACCACCGCGACGAGGTTCGGGCATCGCACATTTTGGTCTCGGACGAGTCTTCCGCGTGGCATATGATCGAACTGTTAGAAGAGGGCGATGATTTCGCGGAGCTGGCAAAGATGTATTCCGAGGATCCCGGAACCGCCGAAGACGGTGGCGATCTGGGGTATTTCGGCCGCAACGAAATGGATCCAGCCTTCGAAGAAGCCGCGTTCGCCACGTCCGTCGGAGAAATCTCCGACCCGGTGGAAAGTTACGCCGGATATCACGTGATCAAAGTGGTAGACCGCAAAGAAGGTCGCCCCGCCGAATTCGAAGAGGTCGAAGATCTGGTGGAGGAGTCCTATAAGGAAGAAAATGCACGTTCGGGGCAGGAAGTTCTGGAAGACATCCGTTCCGAGGCCGACGTAGAAATACTCGAATCCGAGTATTCGGGGATCTGGTCCGAGTAGATGTGCGAGTGCGATAGCTTACGAGGAGGGGGATGCGATATCGCATCCCCCTCCCTTCGGATCGACTGATGGTTTACTCCTCGAGAAATCGCAGAGGGTCGCCTTCGAGCGGAATCCAGGGATCCACCGGAGTTTCCCCGACACTTATGGAGAAGTGCAGGTGCGCTCCCGTCGAAAACCCGGTAGAGCCAACTTCGCCGATAACCTCTCCCCCGTCTATCTCTTGTCCTTCCTCTACCACGATTCTGCTGAGATGATAGTAGAGACTGAAGAGATTGAGGCCATGGTCGATTACCACGGTACCTCCCGTCACGTTCAGATCCATGGCTAATGTCACCACGCCCGATGCCGTGGCCTCGATCGGGGTTCCCTCCACCGCCGATATATCCAAACCGGAATGTCTCCCGGATGCGACGTCGTTTACGTACCTGAGCAGCCCGAAGGAAGATGTGAAGCGCCCCTCTACCGGCATGATGAAATCTCCGTCCCACAGGGCTTCGGGATGGCTTTCCGCTCGGGCCCGTTCGAAGTGTACGCGATCCTGTGCCCATAGATCCGGACTCCGCCGGGATTCGAGTTCCGAGTCCACGTAGAGACGTTGGACCTCGAAGTCACCGGGAGCGATCCTCAAACGTCCATAGGCATACTCTGTCTCCTCCGACATCGCCATGGAGGCTCCTATCACCCGTATGCCCGGCTCGAGGTAGTAACTGATCGGCACCATAGCTATGATCTCGTCGACGCCGTTTCGCGAATGCTTCCACGAATCACCGGCAAAACTCACTTCGGCATCGGCATCCGCAGGTACTCCCGTCAGCCTTACGATCACGTACTCGCCCTGTTTCACCGTCTCCGGATAAACGTGGCATTCGAAATCCAGTCGCGACTTGAACTCTTCCTCCCACTCCGCTACCGTCGACGGAGTAATATCTTTCGTCGTATCTTCAAATTCCCCGGCGGAGGGCAGGTTCGCCCGGGGATTCGGGGAAGGAGAGCCCCTTTGCGCATCCTCACAACCCCACATACCGGCGAACACCAGGAATGCGACTAGCACTCCGACATAGATGCGAACTCGAAGCGACAAGACTTCACCCGCCTTCCGTTATCTCCCCGGGGAATCCGCGGAGATGTGCCTCTTCAAAATCTATTCTGCAGAAGCGCTTCGTTACCTCCGCCCGGCCGTATCACCCGATAGATGGAGGTATTTCGAGTATATTGCAGAATACAGGGGAGGTACGAGGTAGTTTAGTAAGCTCTCGAACTGGAAGGAGAGGATGCATGTTGCAGGTCCTCCAAGATGTATATACAGTTTCCGATGCGCGGGAAACGGTCAACTCCGTCTTCATCACTACCGAAAAGGGCACCATAGTAGTGGATACCATGCGCGGTCCGGCCGACGGAGAACTACTCCAGGCCCACATCTCTGCACAAACCGCAAAACCCATATATCTGACGATCAACAGTCACCATCACCCGGATCATACCTTCGGGAACACTGCCTTTTCCGCCCCTCTGATTTCTACCGAGACGACGCGAACGCTCATGCGGGATCGACTGTCATCAATCTGGGCGGAAGTGGCGGGGGAATCGACTCCACTCCCCCTTCCGAATCTTACCTTTGAAGGTGAGATGAGCATACATCTCGCCGACAAGACCGTACGGCTGATAGAACTGGGAGGTCATGCCCCCGGTACCTGCGTAGTCTACCTCCCCGAAAGAAGGGTTCTGTTTACGAGTGACCTCGTGTTCGTGGGACGGTTCCCGTTCATGGGAGACGCCGATCTCGACGCCTGGATTGCTGCTCTTCAATACATGGAAGGAATGGATGTGGAGCACGTCCTGCCGGGCCATGGAAAGCCGTCCGGCCCTGAGGCGATAACCGAGCAACGCGAGTGGCTCGAATCTTTTACCGGGCGTGCAAGGCAATTGATGCGGGAACACGGCGAGGTCGAAGCCACTCTGGATAAATTGATCCACGAGTTCGACATTCCCGACTTTCGCCATCAGATGCTGCGAGAGATTCTACCCGCGCTCGTCGACAGTGCGAGCTGATTTGACCCTCGAATTCATTGGAGTTCCGCCCGGCCGAAAAGCCGGGCGGAACTTTCTTTTTGGAGTACTCGCGTCCCCAACAGTTGGGGCTGGGGTATGAAGGAAGGGTAGCCGATTTCTACCGATGGCGTAACGCCTCCACCGGCTCCAGCTGGGCCGCCGTAAAGGACGGGTAGACCCCGAAAATGATGGCGATACCGACGGCCGCGACGAAGGCCACTCCCGTAGACTGAACTGTCAGTAGCGTCTCCAATCCATACCTCGCCGCGAGGCCCGTTCCCAAAAATCCCATCGTCAGCCCCAGGGCCCCACCGACCGAACCGAGAACTAGAGCTTCCACCATGAATTGATACACTATGTCACCCGGATGAGCCCCGAGGGCCTTTCTTATGCCGATCTCGCGGGTTCGTTCCGTCACCGACACGAGCATGATGTTCATTATTCCGAGGCCACCAACCAGCAGCGCCACCGAGGCAATACCGCCGAGCATCATGGTCATAACCCGGCTGGCCTCGCTGGCCTCCTCTACCATGGTATTCATACTGGTGATCGTCAGGGGGGATCCCGAGGATTGCGGTTCCTCCGGAGGGTACATACCTTCTCGGACGCGAACACTACCTCCCGGTCCCTGAACCATACCGCGAGCGAAGTCGGGCACACCTTTATCGGGCATATTCTCCTCGTCGCCAATATTGAATTTGTGGCGGAAGATTCTACCCAGCTGCACCATCGCCGCGTCGACGGATTTCTCGTTCGGGGATTGAAACCACAGCTCGTCCACGCGTCCGGTAAGTAACACTCTCTGTGCCGCAGTAACGGGCACTACTACGTGTTGATCGATGTCTCCGGCCATCCCCGCACCCTTGCGTTCCAGTACACCGAGCACCGTGAATCGTTGCCCCTCGATATACAGTCCGTGTCCCACGGGGTTGGCACTACCGAAAAGTTGCCGCCAGGCATCGTAACCCAAAACCGCCACGCGCATGCGCTCTCGGACGTGTAACGGGCCGAAGAAGCGACCTTCGAGCAGATCGTGTTCCCTGATGTTGGGAAAATCTTCACTCACTCCCATCAGGGGAACCTCGTCCACCAAGCGCCTGTATTTGATATCCACCAACTCCTCGGTCACTACCGGCATCCCGGCCGAGACTGTCGGTACCCTCTCCAAGATCTCGGGCACGTCCTGGGTTTTTAACCGAATGTCCCACCGATCCGTGGTAACCTTGATCAAGTTCGTGCCGAGGCTCTCGAATTGCCTCGCTATGGCAACCCGTGCCCCGTTACCGATCGCCAGCAATATGATCAGGGACGCCACTCCTATCGCTACCCCCAATACGGTGAGGGTACTGCGGAGTTTTTGAGACATAATGCCACCCAAAGCCGTCTCCAATCCGAATACGGCTCTGACGAACAGACTTCCTCTCCCTCGATTCTGGGTCGGAGTAGACATGAGATCATCCCTCCGTCCCGGGGCGTGGCGCCGGCTCCGGCTCCGGTCTCTCCGGAGTCGGTATGATGGGTTGATCGGCACCGTCTACCTCTTCCTTATCGAGCAGATCTCGAGAGCTACCCGTGACGACCATCTGCCCTTCTTCGAGGCCGGTTTTGACCTCGACGTAACGGGAACTCACATACCCCAGCTCTACTCCCGTGGGAACGGCTTTGCCATCCTCGTAGACATCGACCATGGCAGAACCATCTTCCTGATAGACCGCCTCTATGGGTATCCGCAAGACATCACTCGCCTCGTTTACGAAAATGGAGACGTTAGCCGTCATGCCGGGTCTGATCTTTTTGGTTTGTTCTACCTCGAGCTGCACCCGATATACCGTGACGCCCTGTTCGTCCGAACCCATGGTATCGACTCGCATAACCACGGCGGGGAACCGATCACCCGGGAAAGCCTCCACAGCAACCTCGGCCTCCATGCCGCTTTCGATGTGCACGACGTCTATCTCGTCGACCTGGATGCCGAGATTCATCTTCGTATTATCGATTATCGCCGCTATATGTGTGCCGGGACTCATCTCCCAACCATATGACTCGTGAGCCCAGGCCACCGTCCCGTCTATCGGGGAACGAATAACCAGACGATCGACCTCTTCCATCTTCTCCATGAGTCGCCCTTCGAGGTCCCTGATATCCATTTGCCGATCGAAAATATATTGCCTGCTCTCCGCTCCACCCAGGCGGCCCAATGTCTCTCCCTCGGAAACTCGTTCCCATGCCCGCACCGGGACTTCCATCACGGTTCCCTCTCCCGACGACCAAACCGCGGTTTCATCGTAGTAACGCGATATGGTGGCGTCGACCGCAGTCTGACCGCCCACCAGTATTTGCACCTCCTGCCCCGGCCGCAACAATCCGGGATTTTCCACCACTATCACGACTTCGTGCACGAAATGATCGCCCTTGGGAACGCGCGATGGGTTGGCATCCACCACCAACCCCTCCAAAATGTCGGAAAAATCCAGTGGCCTTACTGAAACTACGTCACCATCTTTGACCGATGCGAACTGTGCCGGGTTAAACTCCGCGTCGATGACGACTTGAGAATCGTCCACGATACGGGCGATCATGCTGGCCTGCTCGACCACATCGTCGGGTTTTATGCGCAGTTCCGTCACCCGGCCGGAAATCGGGGCCGTGACGCTGATTCCTCGGTCGGGATCGGCCTCCAATACGCGATCTTCTGATATCCCCAGAGTCATGGCGAGTCCGCTTTTGGCCCTCGCCAGTTCCATCTCCAGTTTCCGTAGCTCGAGCATCAGGTTGTCGTTTCTGAGCCGACCGACGACCTGGCCTTCGAAGACCTCATCCCCCTGTTTGACGGTGAGCTCCTCGAGAAAACCTCCGGTATCGGTTTGGATGTCTTGCGACCATATGGGTTCGAGGTTACCGAAACCCTCGATAGCGACACGCAAATCGCCCCGCGTCACGGGAGCCGTGGCGTACACCGGGCCCTCGTCCTCTTCCGCACCCGACAATAGCAGCTGATATGCGTAGGTACCCCCACCTACGAGTACTGCGAGAATGATTAGAACTATGATTGCTCGTTGAAGCATTCCGTAACTCTCCTCTCGCCGTCGGACACGAGGGTATTAATCCCTTCGCCGTCCTCATCATCCTCCGACGCTCGGGGATCATCCGCACGCAACCTCTCCGTTACGGAGTGATCTCCGACGATCTTTCCGTCGGTGAAACGAATCATCCTGGTGCCGTATAGGGCCATCCTGGAATCGTGCGTAACCTGGATGATGGTGACACCGTGCTCTTCGTTGATCCTCTGGAATAGGCCCATAATCGACTTGCTGGCTTTCGAGTCGAGATTTCCCGTCGGCTCGTCCGCCAAAATCAGTACTGGGTTAGTTACCAGCGCGCGGGCCACGGCCGTCCTCTGCTGCTCTCCACCGGAAAGTTCCGAAGGAAGGTGGTCACTTCTGTCCGCGATCCCCACTTCGTCCAGGACCTGCATCGCCAACCTGCGGCGCTCCGATGCGCCAACCCCCCGATAAAGCAGGGGTACTTCCACATTTTCGCGAGCCGTAAGAGTGGGAATCAGGTTGAAAGTCTGAAAGACGAAGCCTATGACTCCCCCGCGCAAATCCGCCAGTTGACTGGATCCCAGAACTGATACGTCCCTGTCTTCGATGAAATAACTTCCCTCCGTAGGGCGATCGAGGCATCCCAATATGTTCAGCAGGGTCGATTTGCCCGATCCCGAGGGCCCCATGATCGAGACGAATTCGCCCCGGCTTACCTCAAAGCTTATCCCCCTAAGAGCCGCTACTCCGCGTCCTCCGAGAGGATAAACCCGGCTGATATCCTCCACTCTAAGAAGAACCAAGAATACATCACTCCACTTCCGCAATTCCACCTGCACGGACTTAACGACTGTTCCCCGCGACAAAAGTTCCGGGGCCTTCAGAAGTTGCCTCGTGACGATCGAAATCTAGCGCGCCCAAATCCCGGAAGCTCCACGCCCGACCGGAGCTCACCAGAAGATTTCGTCGACTGCAAGACCCTCACGCAGGCTGACTTTCAGGGTTGACGTAGATTCGACACCTCTTCATTATTAAGAGTGGTATAAAAAGTGCATTCCGGCCCATTTCTGGGGCGGAAAACCACCCATCAGCAAGATATAGGTCGCTCCGGAAATGTAGGCGCTCGAAGATTCATGATACTCTCTCGTACTGCCTACACCGCACGACCTAATAGGAAAGGAGCAATACCCCATGGCATCAGACGGGAGCAATCCCCAAAGTCGGGTCCTGAGCGGGGTACACTTCATGTTGGGCAACTATGCCGCATCTGAAGGTGCCGTCGCCGCCGGTTGTGACTTCTTCGCGGGGTATCCCATCACTCCAGCCAACGAAATATCGGAGCGGATGGCACAACGCCTTCCCGAAGTGGGGGGAACATTCATCCAGGGAGAAGACGAACTCTTCTCCATCTATTCAGTAACGGGTGCGTCCCTCGCCGGGGCCAAGGCCATGACCGCCACGGCCAGTGCCGGCTACAACCACTTCCAGGAGGGCATCGGATATGCAGTGGCAGTGGAGGCCCCCTGCGTAATCATCGATGTCCAGCGCTGCCGGGGCGAAAACTTCGCCACCCAGGCCGACGTTATGCAAATGCGTTGGGGCACCGACGGTGATTACGAGATCATCGTGCTCGCCCCCTCTTCCATCCAGGAACTGTTCGATTACACCATCAGGGCTTTCAATCTGGCCGAGGAATACCGTACTCCGGTAATAGTGGCCTCGGAAACCACGATAGCACTCATGCGCGAACGGCTCGATATTCCGAAAGCCGAGGATATCGAGATAGTCAATCGCCGTTACACGGAACTCGCGCCGGACGAATACGAACCCTTCGCCGCACCGGAATACGGTGTTCCCGATTTCGCTCCTCTGGGAGAGAAGTACTCGGCCGTCTACTCGATCAACCCTCATGACGAGAAGGGTAGTATCGATTGGGATCCGGACGTCTTCGAGCGCATGTACGATCGTCTGACGGGTAAAATTGCCAAGAATCGCGACGTCATATGCCAGCCGCGTTCCTTCGCCATCGACGATGCCGACATAGTCCTCATAGCCTACGGTAGCGAGGTCCGTCCCGCGTTGGATGCGGTACAGATGGCCCGCGATGACGGTATCGCCGCCGGTCTTCTCAAGTTGGACGCCGTTTGGCCCATACCGGAGGAGAAAATCGCCCAGGCTACCGCCAAAGCCAAAGAGGTCATTTCGGTAGAAATGAACATAGGAAAATACGCCAACGAAATCGAGAGAGTGGTCGCGGGCAGGGTCCCCGTCCACCGGTGCACCAAAAACCGGGGAATTATCCACTCTCCCGAAGAGATATACCGCTCCATCAAGGAGGTCTGGAAATGAGCACCAAGCTCTACCCTCGGAGAGAGGATATTCGTCCGGAAGGTCTGCCTCACTTCTTCTGCCCGGGCTGCGGGTGCGGGCAGGTACTCAATTACTTCCTCAGAGCCTGCGACGAATTGGACATGAAACCTCAGGATATGACCTGTATTGGTGGAGTGGGATGCGCCGCCCGTATACCGGTTTACCTAGATACCGACGTCTTACATGGAGTACACGGACGGACGCTCGCGTGGGCTAGTGGCATAAAGATGATTCGCCCCGAAATGCCCGTCGTGGTATTCGCCGGCGACGGTGACGCTCTCTCTATCGGTGGTAACCACTTCATCCACGCCGCACGACGCAATGTAGACGTGACGGTGATCGTGGTGAACAACCTCAACTTCGCCATGACCGGAGGTCAGGTGGCCCCGACGACGCCAATGGCCGCCCACACCATGACCACCCCGTACGGGAGCAGCGAACCTCCTTTCGATCTCTGCAAGATGGCCGAGCAGGCCGGGGCGACATACGTAAGCCGTTGGACTACAGCCCATGGCCTTCAGGCGATTCGATCGATCAAGACCGCGATGAAACACCGCGGCTTCTCCGTGGTGGAAATCATTTCTCAGTGTCCCACGCACTACGGTCGTTACGCTCTTGGAAGCGGGGACCCGGTCAAATTCGTCAAATGGATCAAGGAGAGTTCCATCCCGCGCAAACGTGCCGAACAGATGGAGCCCGAAGAAACCCATGAGGCGTTCGTCGTCGGAGAATTCGTCAATATGGAACGTCCGATATTCCAGGGCAGCACCTTATACGGATCGGGTGATACTGATGAAACCACTTAAGCTTAGATTCTGTGGATTCGGCGGCCAGGGTATCATTCTGTCCGCCATTACCCTGGGTACCGCCCTGGTAACGAAAAAGGGTTATTACGCGGTGCAAACTCAAAGCTACGGATCCGAAGCCCGCGGAGGACAATGCCAGGCCGAGCTCATAGTATCCGACGAAGAAATCAATGCTCCCCACTCGGACGAAAAAGACGTCCTGGTGGCCATGTCGCAAAGCGCCCTGGATCGCTACATCGAGGATCTCAAGACGGGCGGAGTATTGGTGGTGGATCCCGCGCTCGTCACGGAGGTCCCCGAAATCGATGCGCAGGTCATTCGCGTCCCCGCCACCGAGACTGCATTGGAGCTCGGAAATCGTATAGCCGCCAACATGGTGCTTTTGGGCTTCATACAGGAAGCTACCGGGATAATCAGTAAAGACGATCTGCTGGAAGCGATAGAGGATCTGGTCAAACCGAAATTCCTCGATCTCAACACTCGCGCCGTGGAGGCAGGAATCGCCCTCGCGGAGGACGTCGATTTGGAGGTCATCGAATGAAGCTGTACGAGTTCCAGGGAAAACGCCTGTTTTCGGAATACGGCATCCCCGTACCCGAATCGGGACTCATGAAGTCGCCGGGGGATGATCTGCCACTGCCGACTCCGGGGGTCTTGAAATCCCAGGTTCTCGTCGGCGGTCGCGGCAAGGCCGGCGGAATCAAGGTAGTCCAAAACGACAGCGAAGCCGGCGATGCTTTGGGAACACTCTTCGATATGGAGATCGGCGGAGAACCCGTCGCCGCGGTGCTGATGGAGGAGAAGGCCGACTTCAGCTCAGAATACTACGTCGCCTTCACAAACGACGGAGGCAGGGCCCTTCCCCTGATGATCGCCAGCGCTTCCGGCGGTGTCGATATCGAACAGGTGGCCAAGGAAAATCCCGAGGCTATCCTCACTCAGGTAGTGGACCCGTTCCTAGGTCCCATGGATTATCAGGCCAGGCGGACGGCTCGAAACCTCGGTATCCCCGATGCTCGGGCGCTGAGCAGCCTGGTGCGGAAGATGTACCGCATGTTCACCGAACTCGACGCCACGCTGGTTGAAATCAATCCGCTGGCTCAAACTCCTGACGGGCTTTTGGCTCTCGACTCCAAAGTATTGTTGGACGAGAAAGCCGCCTATCGCCACGGAGAGTTATTCGGTTCTCTGCTGGAGGAACAAAACGCGCTCAGCGGATCCAACCTCACTCTCGAAAAGGAAGATACCACCACTTTCGTAGACCTCGACGGTGATATCGGTATGATCTCGGACGGGGCGGGGACGGGCATGCTCACTTTGGACCTCATAAGAGATGCCGGAGGCGAGGCGGCCACCTTCTGCGAAATGGGCGGGTTTACCAACCCCCAGGTGATTTATGACGCCATCGCCGCGGTGATGGCCCGGCGTCCCAAGGTCCGAGCCCTCCTCATAGTCCTAATCGGCGGATTCAACCGCATGGATGAAATGGCCGAGGGCATTGTCAAATACCGCGAAGACCACGGAATCGATATCCCGCTGGTAGTTCGTATGGTGGGGACTCTCGAAGAGGAGGGTAAAGAGATCATGGCGAGTGCCGGTCTCGATACCTTTGACGATCTTCCGGAAGCCGTAGATGAAGTGGTCCGTCTGGCAAAGGGTGATAGCTGATGTCCATTCTGATAAACGAGGAAACTAGGGTACTGGTACAGGGTATCACCGGGCGTTCCGGATCTTTGCAGACCAAGGTCATGATCGATGCCGGAACCAAAGTCGTGGCCGGGGTCACACCCGGTAAGGGCGGCAGCGAAGTCCACGGAGTGCCGGTCTACGATTTGATCGAAGATGCCACTGCCGAACACGACATCGACGCGGTGATCACCTTCGTGCCCGCCCCCTTCGCAAAAGACGCCGCCATCGAGGTATTCGACGCGGGGATCAAACTCCTGGTCCTGACCACAGAGGAGATACCGGATCACGATGTAATAGGCATAATCGCCGCCGCTCGCGCGCGGGGATCTATCGTGGTGGGCCCGGGTACGCCCGGCATCGTCGCTCCAGGAAAATGCAAGCTGGGAGCGCATCCGACACGGATGTTCACCGAAGGCAGTGTCGGTATGGTATCCAAAAGCGGTGCCCTTTCCTACGAAGTCGGAAAGAACCTCACCGAGGCCGGCATCGGTCAATCCACGGTCGTGGGCCTCGGCGGTGGACCCATATGGGGGCTGTCCCAAACGGAAGTCCTCCAGCTGTTCGAAAATGATCCCGATACGGACGTCATAGTTCTGCTCGGAGAAATCGGCGGCAGCATGGAAGAAGAGGCCGCCGCATACATCGCCGACAATATCACGAAGCCAGTCGTCGCGATGATCGTGGGCCGCGCCGCCCCGGAGGGTAAGTCCCTCGGTCACGCCGGCGCCATCATCGAGGGGGATCGCGGCACGGCTCAGGCAAAAATCGCCGCCCTCTCCGAAGCCGGCGCACATACCGCGAGGATTCCGGCAGATATGGTCGACATCATCCGGAAGGTTAGGAGTGAAACCATTGCCAGTTCACATTGATGGTGACATATGCAAAGGCTGCGGTCTTTGCGTTTACTATTGCCCCATGGACGTACTGGAAATGGGCGATCAGATGAACAGAAAAGGGTTCACGGTCGCCCGCGTTGAGACACCCAAAGCCTGCACCGAATGTAAGCTGTGCGAGCTTAACTGTCCCGATCTGGCAATCTACGTCGAAGAGGCCGAGAAGGCCAAAACGGGCTGATCACACATCTTCGCGAACGCGAAAACCCGCGCACCGACTCGCCTCGGAGCGCGGGTTTTCGCGTGTAATCGATTCCCCTCATTCGTGGGCATCCAAGACCCGGCCGGCGAGGTCCGCCACGGTCTGCCGCATCGATTTCGGCGAGATGACTTCGGCTTCACCGCCGAAACCAACGACCCATTCCGCCATCTCACCCAATCCTCCGGTGTGAAACTCCGCAATAACCCTGTCGTGATCCTCACGGATGATTCGCTGGGACGGATGCCATTCCAGCTCTCTAACCAGCCTTGCCGCCAGTCCGCAAAACGCAATCTTCACTCTCACAGCCTCTCCGCGTTCGACCAGCCAGGCGTTGGCCAAAAACTCCTCCAAATTGAAATCGCGCGGGCGAACGAATGACTCTTCGGTCATCTGCAAATCGGTGACTCTATCTACTCTGAAAGTTCTAAGCTCATCCCGCAGGCGACAGTATGCCACCATGTACCATGCGCGCCAACGCTGGAAGACCGCCAGGGGTTCGATACATCGTTTCAGCGGCGTTTCGTCGCCTCGCCCCCAGTAGTTTATCCGAACGACTCTATGGTCACGACACGCTCGCCACAAGATGTTGAAGGTGTCACTGTGCTGCGACATGTCGACCATGGGGCGCTGTTCCACGTCGATTTCGCCGACCGCATCGGATATCTCCTCGCGCACCGAGGGTGGTATGCCCGATTCGATCTTATCGAGGGCATTCTGAATTGACTCAGAAAAGGGAGTTCCCCCTGAGTCCACGGCGGCACGCAGGGTCAGCAGCAGCGCCAGTCCTTCGTCCCATCGTAATTGAACGGAAGGCAAAAAGGGTGGTCCGAGGAGCGAGTAGCTTCTGCCGTCAAAAACCAGGGGAATCCCCGCCCTCTCGAGAACCTCTCGGTCCCGATAGAAAGTCCTGCGCGAAACACCCAATTCGCGCGCAATCTCCGTGGCGTTCATTTTCCCCTCGGAGGAAGCGAGTCTCAGGATCTTGAGCAGTCGCCAAATCCTACTTTCCCTCATCGGAATCCTCTCTCAAAATCCGTTTCGTGTTCGAAAAATGGAGTTTGGCCACTTTCGCGAGAGCCTTCGAACCGGATCGGTCCACCAGATCGCGCGCCGCATCGTCGACCGCCGAGCCCGCTCCTTTGGGGAGCGCAATTCCCGCCGACGAGGAGAGGGTCTCCAACTCGCGCAGAAAGCGAGCCCGTGCCAGTATTGAAGCTGCGGCCACCGCGGGATATCTCTCGCCGCGCGAGACCTGCATAAGTTTCATGGATGATTTCTTCATGCGACCGCCGAGCACACCGTCGCGGGCAAACTTATCGACGACGGCCAACTTCGGTGCAATGGAAGCGCTAAACCTGTCCTCCAATTCGGCCAAAACTTTCGAATGGGCCCACGCCAAAAGGTCGTTTAGGTTCTTCCCCTCGGAGCGGAACCGCGCGTATAGATCATTATATGTAACCGGTCTCAGCGAAAAGACCGAATATGAATCGGTGGTGACCGATATTTCTTGGGCTAGCGCGAGGGATCTCACGTCACTAAGTCGCTTGGAATCGGTAACACCCAAGGAAACCAATTGCGGGAACGTGTCCCGATCTACGGCGATCGCGGCGACGACCAGGGGACCGAAATAATCTCCCTTTCCCGCCTCATCACTGCCGCAATGTGGTAGCGGCAATCCATCCCGGCCATCCGACAATACGGCGGAACGGAGGCGTTCCACTAGTCTTTTTGCCTTATCGCCCGCCTTACCCTGGACCTGCAGGGTACCGTTTCGGTATTGACGCACGATCAGGCGCTCATCTCCCTCGGATAAGCGATAGGAATATACGCAGTGCGGCTCGTCTCTGCGCGCGATGTCACCCTCCCAGGCCTCGACCATCTCTCTGATCCGAGGGATATCGCGCGCCGTCACTTTCATGGTCTCGCCAATGCTCACGGTATCTGCGTCAGACTTCACTACACCAGCCCCTTCTTTACCGTATTCTGAACCATCGATCAAATCTCGACAACCACCTCTCTCGCCCGGCGCCCGAAAATCGTCCCCAAGCCCGGGGTGAGGAGCTGTTGCCTGGGAAATCGCCGTTCTCTCCTCGGAGCCAACTCCGTACTCCCCGTGCCCGCGAGGGTCTCGCGCGTCCACCCTCTAAACCTCGGCGGGGGAATTATGATATAAAGACCTAGGACTGGCGCCATCAAATCAGTGAGAAAGGTGATCTCTTTGACCTCAAAAAAGCGGGTCTTCAGCGGCCTCCGACCCACCGGCCGCATGCATCTGGGCAACTATCTTGGAGCCATCAGGAATTGGGTCGCGATGCAGGAGACTCGCGATTGCGTATACGGTGTCGTCGATTATCATGCCATCACCACTCCGTTCGAACCCGAAGAATTGCGCACCGACGTCAAAGAGATGGTCATGGACCTACTGGCCGTGGGAGTTGATCCGGAACAGAGTGCCCTGATCATCCAATCGCAAATCCCCCAACACACCGAGCTCGCCTGGGTACTGGGATCGGTCACCCCCATAAGTTGGCTGGAGCGCGTTCCGACATTCAAAGAGAAATCCGAGATGCACCCGGATTACCTGCACCTGGGTCTTTTATCCTATCCCGTTTTGATGGCGGCGGATATCCTCCTCTACAAAGCGGACGAGGTACCTGTCGGAGGGGATCAGCTGCCCCATCTGGAATTGACCCGGGAAATCGTCAGACGATTCAACCACATGTTCGGCGAGACCTTCCCCGAACCCGCCGCATACTTTCAAAAGGACTCCGCCAGGATAATGAGTCTTTCCGATCCGGAAAAAAAGATGAGTAAAAGCCTCGGACCCGACAGCTACATCGCCCTGGCGGACGAGCCCGACATCATCAAGAAGAAGATTCGCAAGGCCGTCACGGACGTGGGACCGAAAGAAGGAGAGATGAGCCCCGGCGTGGCCAACCTCTTCCGGTTACTGACACTTTGTGAGGCCGATGAAGAACACGACGCACTCATGGCGGATTACCGCGAGGGCACGCTGCGCTACGTGGATCTTAAGGATGCTACGGCCGAAGTCATAACGGCCTTCCTGGCTCCCATTAGAGAGCGCAGGGAAGAACTAGCCGGTAATCCCGAGGGCCTCGAGAAGGCGGTAGCCCTGGGGCGGGAGCGCGCCCACGCCATCGCCGACGAAACCATGCGGGAGGTAAGAGGTCGGCTGGGAGTTGGTTAGAGATCTCGGCACGGTATAATCCGGAGGATAATCCCGATTCGTAGTACACTGAGGCCCCGACCATACGGTCGAGGCCTCGATTACTTCTATTTCACCTTCGTCGACCACTCCGCCCTTCATCTCTTTTCTTCGACTACCATCCTGGCGGCCTCTTTGAGACTTGTCGCCCGCTCGAAGCGCAGGATTCCTCCCTCAAAAATGCGGGCACTCAAATATGCGAAACCGATTACGGACAAAAACAGCACCGTCGAGGTGGAAATGATCTCCCACGTCGGTATATCGGTCCCGGCCATACGGAGAAGTACCGTCGACGGGATGAAGGGCGGGACGTGACTCAGTATTCGCGCCCACATTGCGTTCGGCGAAGTCATCAGCGCTCCCGCGAGAAAAACGGGTATCATTGGCACGAGGACGACCAAACCCTGCACCTGCCCTCCACCTTCGGCATCTTTCATCGTCGCGCCCAGGGCGGCAAACATCGACGCCAGCAACAGGTAGCCCAAAACGAAATACAGTACATAGGTCATTATGTCCCCGGGAGAAGTCGATAGTGAGGAAAGATCGAAAATCCGATTGGCGGTCACGACCCCCACGGTGACCCACAAACCGATTTGGAGAAGACCGAGCAGCCCGAATCCGACGAGTTTGCCCGCGAGCAGTTCGACGGAACTTACCGAAGACAGAAGGATTTCCACTATACGATTCCGCTTCTCCTTGATCACGCCAAACATCATCATCTGCCCCGAAAAGACCGAGGAGAATATCAAGAGCATGCCCACTATGGCGGGCAACATCATCTCCATCACCCAGCCATCCCCGCCGCCACCGTCGATCGCCCGCGGTCGGACCGATATCGGCGTGGTTATGGAGTCGATCGCTCCCTCGTCGATACCCATCTCGTGTAGGCGGTAAACGGTAACTGAGTGGGTCAGGGGTCCGGCTATCGTGCTACTTCTGGCCTCTCCGCGTTCCCGGGTATATATGGTCAAGTTTCTTTCCCGGAGGGTGGCGCGATCCACCATGATCAGTCCGTCAATTTCGCCCGAGCGGAGACGTCCTTCGGCCTCCGATCTCTCCAGGGATGAAGGGGCGGCACTTACTTCGATGGGAGCCGAAGACTTCTCCACTTCTCTTTCGACAATCGGGAGGAAATCACCGGTCTCGTCGATCACCATGAGCCGAAAGGGTTCGGTTTCGACCGCCCTCTGCGTGATCATACTCAGTCCACCCCCGAGCAACATAATCAGGGGCACCACTATGGTGAGGATCAAGAAGGTGGGACTTTTGACCGTATGGATAAACTCCCATCGCGCCACCGTGAGAATACCGGTGAGATCAATACGCCGCATTGTCATCACCTCGTTGCGATACGGTCCTGACAAATATTTCGTGCAATGGGGGTTTGCGCACGGATATCTCCCGCAACTCCAGTCGCTCGGAGAGATAGGAGACTATCTCGGCCGGCATCTCTTCACCCGAGTATCGGAGGGAGGCAGTACCATTGCGGCGAGAAATGACGCGAACCTTCTCGAGCGAATCCAGAAAAGACAAGTCGGAATCCCGGGAAGCGGAGAACTCTATCACCGTCTCGGGATGCCTCCTTTTCATCTCGGCTATGTCGCCATAAAAAACTCTCCTGCCACGGTCAATCAAGAAGATCCTATCGCACAACTCCTCGACGACGTTCATCTGATGCGCCGAAAGGAGTATCCCGATCCCCTCCTTCTGCATGCTTCTTATGAGATCCTTGAACAGATCCTGATTGACCGGATCCAAACCCGAGAGAGGCTCGTCGAGAATGAGTAATCTGGGAGAATGCAGGACTGCTGAAATGAACTGCACCTTCTGCTGCATGCCCTTGGAAAGCTGCTCCAGTTTCCGGTACGAATAATCTCCGAGCTCGAGACGATCCAACCAATGGAGGGCACGGACTTTGGCTCGAGCGCGTGTCATCCCTTTGAGTGTCCCGAGGTAGATCAGATTATCAATCACGCGCACGTCTTCGTACAGACCTCGCGCCTCCGGTAGATACCCGATCTTTTCTTTGGGAAGCAATCCGGACGCGCCGTTTATGTGCATTTTCACCGTACCCTCATCCGGGGAGACGATGTTCATGATCATCCGGATTATCGTCGTTTTACCCGCCCCGTTGGGTCCCAGGAGGCCGAGGATTTCTCCCTCGTCGAGCGAAAAGGATACCCCGTCCACGGCTATTCGGTCACCGTACGCCCTGCGCAATCCGTCGATCGCGAGAATGCGACCCAAATCGACACCTCTCTTCTTTCGTCACACCAGATGATCTGACACGTGCCTTATCGATTCTAGGGAGAAAGCCGCGAAATGGTCAACGAGAAATGCCCGCCCCGGCACCTCGCCGGGACGGGCATAGACTGGGTAAATCCAATCTTCTAGTACTCTGCTGCCTCTTCGGACTCGGCCAGGTATTGTTCCAGCTTCCTCTTAACCCGTTGGAGGGCGTTGTCCACCGACTTCACGTGGCGCCCTATCTCCTCGGCGATCTCCTGGTAAGACTGGCCGTCGAGGTAGGCCATGAGTACCTGCCACTCCAAATCGCTGAGCATTTCCCCCATACGCCGCTCAATTTGGTAAAACTCCTCCCGGGAGATTATCAACTGCTCGGGATCCGAAATCCTGCTCCCGGCGAGTACATCCATGAGGGTTCGGTCCGAATCCTCGTCGTAAATCGGTTTGTTCAAAGACACGTACGAATTGAGGGGAATGTGTTTTTGCCGCGTTGCCGTCTTGATCGCAGTTATTATTTGCCGTTGAATACACAGTTCGGCGAATACCTTGAAGGAAGACAGCTTATCGGGTTTAAAATCTCGGACCGCCTTATAAAGTCCTATCATTCCCTCTTGTATGATATCTTCTCGGTCCGCACCGACCAAAAAATAGCTGCGGGCCTTCGCCCGAACGAAATTCTTGTACTTTAGCATCAGATATTCCAGCGCTTTGTGACTTCCTCCGCGGGCTACTTCTACCAAGTCTTCATCGACCATCGCCTCGTACTCCGCAGGATAAAAATCTACCTGGGGGTGAATACTCACCTATACCATCCTCCACTTCTCGAGGAATCGAAAGATCTGGAAGCTTCGGTGGAACGTCCTTCTCGAACCGATATCACGAGAAATGATGAAGACCAAACTCCCGTAACACTTCCCGAATGTCTACCGACCGGCTAGCAGTGCACATGCGCGATGGATACCGTCAAAACGGGCAAAAAAACTCCTAGTGTCTTCGATATTATACTTCTCGACACTCCGCAAGGTCAACCTTCACGTTTTCCGATCAACGATCACCGATAGATACCGACATCCTACGTCGAAGGACTTCGTAAATTGTTATCCCCGCGGCCACGCCGACATTCAGGGATCGCACACGCCCGCGCAGGGGCAATTCGACGAGGGCATCACAGGTCTCGGCCAAAAGGCGCGGCAAACCCGATCCCTCGGACCCGAAGCAGAGCACCACTCCTCCGCCGAGGTCGGTGTCGTATACGGATTCGCCACCGACCTGGGCTCCATAGACCCAGAGGTGTCGATCTTTCAGTTCTTCCATCGTACGCACCAGGTTTGTGACCCGGGCTACGGCCATATGCTCAGAAGCGCCCGCCGACACCCGGACCACGGTGGGTGTAATTCCGACCGCCCGTCGTTTGGGGAGGATCACCCCGTGTACTCCCGCACATTCCGCCGTTCTCAGTATGGAGCCGAGATTGTGAGGATCCTTGATATGTGCCCCGACGACGAGAAACGGGGCTTCCTCTGCCCGTCGGGCATGCGCCAGTATCGTCTCCACATCCACGTATGGATAGGGATCGGCGAGGGCCACCACACCCTGATGGACATCGTCCTCGCCTCCAAGATACCGATTCAGTTCCCGGCGTTCGACCCGGCGGATCTCGATGCCGGTCCGTTCCGCCATATCGGCGATTTGCGAGATGTCCCCCGATTGCGCCCCGCGAGCGAGATAAACCCTATGAATGCGCCTGCGAGCCGCTTTGAGAGCTTCGGTCACCGGTCGACGTCCCCAGATCGGTTCCAGTTTCATTCTTTCCCCTCCGAGGCGCAGTCTCCGCGCACCCTGGGGGTCTTATAAGGGAGCACATCCACCGTCATTCTGTCTATACGGCCGCAGCTCATCTTTCCCTCTCGGCAAAGCCCCTTCGTGACACAGGGTGGGCCCGAGACTTCGAAGAGATATGGAGAGGCATGTCGCAAAAGACGCATAACCTTGTTGGCAAGTATGCGAATTTCCCACTGGGACCGAGTGCACGTCCGCAGTTCGAGCCACTCCAGCCAGGCGCGGGCATTCTTCGACATGATGATGTTCGAACTCGCCGCCCCGGGCAAGACGAATCTGGCGTCTTCCCGTTCTACGCCGGCATCGCGCAACGTGCGGTATAGGTCGCGGCTTTCATCCATGTGGCGTTCGTAACGGTCCTTCAGTTTTGAATCCTTACGTATCTGGGGTGGAGTGACGTATTCGAATCCCCGCTGATCGATGTACCTTTGCGATTGTTGCGAATAGCTGGCGATTCTCGATCTTACCAACTGATGCGACGCGACGCGACTCAAACCCTCGATACCAACAACAAAATGGGCATGTTCGAAGGGGGACAGATGTCCCAGGCTACGCAGGAGTCGAATGAGACGGGCGACTTCGGCGTCGTCCATCTTCGCTTTGAGATCTTCTATCGAACTGGGTGAATAGCATAGATGGGCCGCCATGGCGACGGTACGATCTGGTTCGGGAGTATATTGAAGCAGATTAACCCTCATTCTCCTTCATCTCTCCTAACACGAGGACCGTTCGGGGTGTCCTCTACCGTGTAACCCAATTCCGCCAAACCATCCCTGATGTCGTCCGCCAATTCGAAGGCCCCGGTTTCGCGCGCTTTCCCGCGAACGTCCAAGAGCAACTCGAGGAGATCGTCCTCACCCGCAACTTCGTCCCGATCCTCGATATTTTGCCCCCGGGGCCATATGCCGAGAATCCGGGCACAGATTTCGAGCTGATCTTTTGCGTCCTGAATCATCTCCACCACACCGGCCGTCGGATGGAAATCGGGGGCATTGATCAACGCATTGAGCTCCCTGATCGCCTCAAAAACCGCGGCGGTGGCTTTAGCGGTATTCAAATCGTCGTCCATGGCACCACAGAAATCGCGATTCAACCTATCTGTCAGCCGAGCGAGCCGATCCCCCTCGTCTCCTCCATCTGCGTCGCCCCGTTCGTCAACTCCAGATTCCGTCAAATCTTCGAGATTCTTAACGGTGTGGGCCAACCGGGACCATGCCTTGAAGGATTCCTCCAGGCGTTCCTCGCTGAAAGTCACGGGCTTGGAGTAATGGGCACCGAGTAGGAATAGCCGGAGTACTTCCGGGCGGAATTTCTCCAACAGTTCTGCCACGGTGACGAAATTGCCGAGGGATTTGGACATCTTGCCATCCTCACCTCGAACCATCCCGTGGTGCACCCAATACCTGGCAAACACACCCGTGCAGCCGGACAGCGATTCGCTTTGCGCTCGTTCGTTTTCGTGATGGGGGAAAACCAGATCCGTACCCCCGGCGTGGATGTCGAAACCGAGCCCCAGGTACTCCCGCGACATGGCAGAACACTCGATATGCCATCCGGGGCGACCGCGCCCCCAGGGGCTATCCCAGGCGGGTTCCGTCCCGTCGCTGGCCTTCCAGAGGGCGAAATCCGCCGGATGATGCTTCTTGTCGTTCAACGCCAGGCGGGCTCCGGCACGCAAATCCTCGAGGGACTGTCCCGATAAACGCCCGTAATCCTCATAGCTGGTAACGTCGAAGTATACGTCCCCATCGACCTCGTAGGCGTGACCGTTCGCCACCAGATCGCCAATCGATTCTATGATCTCCTCCATGTGGTCGGAGACCCAGGGGATTACGTCCGGCGATTCCACTCCCAGTTGGCGCATCAACTTTTCATATGAGTAGTAGTATCTTTCGGCCAGCTCCCTTTCGGGAATACCCTCCAATTGGGCCCGGGCCAGCACCTTCTCATTGACGTCCGTGACATTTTGCACCAGACGTACTCTCCAGCCTCGATACTCGAGATACCTGCGAACGGTATCCCAAAACACCGAAGGGCGAGCGTGTCCGAGGTGTGTATCACTGTAGGGGGTGATGCCACATATGTATATGTCGAGCCGCCCCGGAGTCCGAGGAACCACCTTCTCCTTCTCCCCGGACAGGGTGTTGGTAACATGAAGAGTCAACTATCACACCTCCAGAATATCTTCCCCCGCGAAACCGCTCATCCGGCGCCTCAGGGAACACACGGCCCACGCGGCGGCACCTTCGCCCCGACCGATGGGTCCCATTCCCTCGTCGGTCGACGCTTTCACCGACACGGACTCGCGCGATATACCCAAAATGCCGGCAATCACCTTTACCATATCACTAATGTGGGGAGCGAGGCGTGGGCTTTGGATCACCACAGTGGCATCGGCGTTGATCGGTGCAAACCCGGCCTCACCGATTCGGGCAACCACCCCGGAGAGGAGTTCGGCGCTGTCTGCATCCCTGTAGGAAACGTCTTCGGGAGGAAAGTGATGACCGATGTCCCCCAGGGCCGCGGCACCGAGAAGGGCATCGGCCAAAGCGTGCAGGAGTACGTCCGCATCGGAATGCCCATATAAACCCACGGGTGAGGCTATTCTAACCCCTCCGATTACGAGGGGCCGGCCGGCCACCAACCGGTGGCTATCGTAACCAAGACCTACGCGCACATTCTCCGGCTCGCAAAAGAGACTCCGAACTATGTGGAGATCCCGCGGAGAGGTTATCTTGATATTGTCCTCTTCTCCCCGCACCAGGTGCACGGGGTGACCCGACGCTTCAACCACCGAAGCATCGTCGGTGAACTGCCCCAATCCATCTGTGCCCGAAGCGTAGGCCTCCGACAGGATTTGGTGACGGAACACCTGCGGTGTCTGTACTGCCCGAAGCGCACTTCGGCTCAGCGTCTCCGCTACGACTCCTTCATCGTCGATGTCCGAGGGAGCGATCCTTTTCACGGTGTCTCTCAGGGGAAGGGCGGGTACTGCCGCTCCGTGCGATCGCGCCACGGCGGCCACCCTACTCAAAAGGTTTCCCGTCGCCAGGGGCCTCGCCGCATCGTGTACAGCCACCAGGTCCCCCTCGCCTTCCAGGGCCTTCAGGGCGTTGCGCACGGACTCCGCCCGCGTAGATCCTCCTTCGACAATCTCCGCTCGTCCACCCCACCGGGAAACAACCGCCTCAATCCGCGGCGACAAATCATTGCGGGAGGCGATGACTATCCTTCGTACGTCGGGGTGTTCTCCCAAATTGGTCAGACAATGCAAAAGGAGTGACTTGCGACCGATCGTCACGAGGGGTTTCGGAACCCCTCCCATCCGCCGACCACTCCCCGCAGCCGCGATAATGAGAGATATGGTGGAGCTCGCTGGGGCAAACTCTTTCATTGGCCCTCCCTCGCCGAGCCTTTGGGTTTGGAAAATATCATGCGTCCGGCAGAGGTTTGTAACACGCTCGTGACCACCACTTCCAGGCTCTCCCCGACGAAGGGTTTGCCGTCGTCGACCACTACCATGGTGCCGTCCTCGAGATATCCAACTCCCTGCCCTTCTTCTTTGCCCTCGCGAAGCAGGAAAATCTCCATGCCTTCTCCGGGAATAACCATGGGCTTTACGGCATTGGCCAAATCGTTGATATTCAGGACTGCCACACCCTGAAGGGCGGCTACCTTGTTGAGGTTGTAGTCGTTGGTTACGACCTTGCCCTCAAAGCGACGCGCGGCTTCGAGTAGGCGAGAATCCACCGGTGCTTCGTCATCGAAATCCATGCGCTCTACCCGTACCGGAATATCGAGCTCCTCTTGCATCCTATTTAGGATATCGAGACCTCGTCGACCCCGCCCCCTCCTCACGTTGTCGGAAGAATCTGCTATGCGCTGCACCTCGTCCAAAACGAAGGAAGGTATGACTAGAGGGCCTTCCAAAAAGCCAGTTTTGGCCACGTCAGCTATCCTCCCGTCGATGATCGCACTGGAGTCAAGAATCTTGGGGACCTCATTAACATCGGCGACGTCATCTGCCTCCTCCTTCGAGGAGGAACCGCGGGAAAACAGCTCGGAGAATCTCAGTCCCCTGATCCACTCGGACATGTCCGGTTTCTTGCTCACACCCACAATCCACCCGACGAAACCCAGGATGACCGCGCTGACCGCGGGTATAAAGCGACCCAACCATGGAAGCTGATCGAGGGCGGATCCAATCAAATTAGCAATTATTAGGCCGAATATCAGTCCAAAACTGCCCGCCACGATATCTCCCACGGGGATCCTCAAAAGCTTGTGCTCGATCCAGTAACTGACTCCGATCACGACTTCGGCGAGCATCGGTCCCAGATACGCCAAGACCGGACCACCGACCAGACCGAAGAGTGCCACGACACCGATGCGTTCCACCGTAGATAGGGATAATCCCAAAGCCGTCTGCAGGGGTTCTACATAGTAGAGCCCCACCGCGATGCCCAGAATGAGGCCTACTCCCATCAGTACGAACCTGATCGTCCTGGCGACCCGCAAGTGCGGACGACTGCCACCTTTGTCATCACTCATTCCGCACGCACCTCCATTCCTCCTGATAGCTGCCACATGTCCTCGTTCGTTCCATATCCGGAGTTTACCCCACGGGTGTCATGAAGAATCCACGGGAAAACTCCAATTCTCCGTAACTACTCGTGTAAGTTTTCGTCCAGTAACCCTAATGTACTATGCGAAGATCGACGGATTCAAAGACTACCGAGGGATAACAGTTATCCACAAATCTTTGACACTCCCGAGAAGCGGCGGATATAATTAACTTGCGTTTTCGGAACATGACAGGGGACGGAGGGCGACTATGAAAGATTTACTAAGTGATGACTTTCAGAAAGTCGTCAGCGAATGCATCGTGCGTCACCGTAGTATCCTCGATATTCTCTCCAAACATCAGGAAGCATCGGCCCGCGTCAGCAGGGCGGTAACCAAGGCGGCAACCAGCTGCGGTTGCATAAGCATAAAGGCAAAAAAGCCGAATATCCCGGAAAACATATCTCTCCAGGAACTTCCCGAATACATGAGCAATCACATAGACGGTGAGCTCTGTGAGGATTGCCGCGAAACCATCGAGACCGAGATCGGAACCGAGTTCTTCTATTTGGCCGCCCTCTGTGATGCCTTTGATTTGAATTTATATGATATCTTGATAAAGGAGCATAAACGACTCAACACCCTCGGCATTTTCAATTTGAGCTAATTGCACCCATCCGGATTACATTGCTTCGATATCGAGAAGGGCCCCGGCATGCCGGGGCCCTTCTCGATTTTCACCTTCACCTTTGACAGTTACTGCTCCGAGTTCTCTTCTTGGGAATCGGTGTCTTCCCCTGAGTCGTCTCCTCCGAGGCCGGCATCTTCTTCCGACTCATCGGGGGTGTCGATGACCCCGGTCGCATCCGAAGCGGGAAATTCCACGTCTCCCTTCAATGCGTCGGGCATCTGCGTGAGAATGGGCAGCGGTTTTAGCCCCTTCTCGTCAGCCTCCTGTACGTCCAGCAGGACCAGGGCAGAATCCTTCGCATCGACGACTACCTGTTGTCCCTCTTCGAAACGACCGTCCAGGATGGCATCCGAGAGGGAATCTTCGAGAAGCCTCACTATGGCACGGCGCAACGGACGGGCTCCGTAGACGGGATCATATCCTTCGTTGATCAGCAGTTCCTTTGCCGCCTCCGTAAGAGCGAGGTGTACCCGTTCCCCTATGCGCTCCTGCAGATCTATCAGCATCAGGTCGAGTATGGCCCGCAGATCCTCGTCGCCCAGGGCGTGGAAGACGATGATATCATCCACGCGGTTTAGGAATTCCGGTCGGAACGTGCGCTTGACCTCTTCCATTATTTTGCCCTTCATCGAATCGTAATCCATACCCTCAGATTCTCCCGCCGGTCGGAATCCGACGGCCGTCTCCCTTCGGATCAATTCCGCACCGACGTTGGATGTCATGATTATGACCGTATTGCGGAAATCGACCGACCGGCCGCGAGCCTCTGTGAGTCGACCCTCTTCCAACACCTGCAGCAGGGTGTTGAATACTTCGGGATGTGCCTTCTCGATCTCGTCGAACAAGACCACGCTGTAGGGCTTACGTCGAACTGCCTCGGTCAGCTGACCACCCTCCTCGTATCCGACATACCCGGGAGGAGCTCCGAACAACCTGGCCACGGTGTGACGCTCCATGTACTCCGACATGTCGATGGTAATCATGGCGTCTTCGTCACCGAAGAGGGCCTCGGCCAGCACCTTGGCCAGCTCGGTCTTACCGACACCTGTGGGGCCGAGGAATATGAAGGATCCTATCGGCCTATGGGGATCCTTCAGCCCGGCGCGCCCCCTGCGTACGGCCTTCGAAACCGCAGTCACCGCTTCATCCTGGGACACGATTCTCTCGTGCAGCAGCTTTTCGAGGTTTATCAGTCTCTCCGTCTCCGTCTCCGTGAGCCGGAAAACGGGAATGCCGGTCCAATCGGATACTATCGAGGCGATATCTTCCTCGGTGACCACGCACTTTTCGGTCATCTGCTCTTCGGCCCAGTCTTCCCGGCGCCGAGATATTTCCTCTTTGAGTTTCATCTCCTGATCCCTTAATTCGGCGGCTCTTTCGAATTCCTGGTTGGAAATCGCGGCCTCTTTTTCCCTTCGCAGTTCCTCGAGTTTGCTCTCCATCTCTTTCATCTCGGGAGGCGGCACGAACGCGTCGAGCCTGACTCGAGAAGCGGCTTCGTCCATGAGATCTATGGCCTTGTCGGGCAGGAATCTGTCCGTTACGTACCTGTCCGAAAGCTTCACCGCAGCCTCGATGGCGTCATCGGTGATTTCCACCCGGTGATGGGCTTCGTATTCATCTCGCAAGCCGCGGAGTATGGCGATGGCCTCACTTACACTAGGTTCATCGACCACTATCGGCTGGAAACGACGTTCCAACGCCGCATCCTTTTCCACGTGCTTGCGGTACTCGTCTATAGTCGTGGCACCTATCGCCTGCATCTCGCCCCGGGTCAGGGAGGGCTTTATGATGTTGGAGGCGTCGATTGCACCCTCGGCGGCTCCGGCGCCGACTATCGTATGCATTTCATCGATGAACAGGACTACGTTACCGTCCTTAATTATCTCGCTCATCACTCTCTTGAGTCGCTCTTCGAATTCACCCCGGTATTTGGAGCCCGCCACCAGGCTGCCCATGTCCAACCCAACTACGCGGCGGTCCTTGAGAATCTCGGGGACCTTGCCGTCGACTATTCTCTGGGCAAGCCCCTCGACTATCGCGGTCTTACCCACGCCGGGATCTCCGATGAGGACCGGATTGTTCTTCGTACGACGGCTCAGGATTTGTATGACTCGCTGAATCTCCTTGTCTCGCCCTATGACCGGATCGAGTTCGCCCCCTTTGGCCATCTCGGTCAGGTCACGACCGTACGTATCGAGGGCGGGAGTCTTCGACTTACCCGAAGACGGCGCCTCCTCGCTGCGACCGGCCGAGCTGGCCGGACCTCCCGACCCGGCACCGCCGAGGAGTTCGATTACCTCGTTGCGCACTCGGTCCAAATCGGCGCCTACATTCTGCAATACCCGGGCCGCGACACCTTCTCCCTCGCGGATGAGACCCAGAAGGAGATGCTCGGTCCCGACGTAATTGTTGCCCAGACGACGAGCCTCTTCGGGAGCCAACTCCAATGCCACCTTCTTGGCGCGGGGGGTGAATCCCACCTGTCCACTTACGGGAGTGTTCCCCTTGCCGATGACATTTTCTACTTCTTCCCGGATCTCTTCTAGATCTACATCGAGGTTCTCGAGGGCCTTCGCGGCGATCCCGCTACCTTCGCGGATGAGACCCAGAAGGAGATGCTCGGTCCCGACGTAATTGTAATTGAGACGACGAGCCTCTTCTTGGGCCAACATGATTACCTTGTGCGCCCTGGCGGAGTATCTTCCAAACACTGTAAATTCCTCCTTAATCCCCGAAGGGGTAATGTGATCAGTTCTGCGAAATGAGTCGTTTACGTATCAGTGAAGCCCGTCTGACATCCCGCTCTTCGGGCCCGAGTTCCTCTCCGAGTACCCTCTGCAAACTGGCGCGACGAATGCGTACGATAAGCTCGGAAAACGTCTCGCGAACGTTGCCCGCCAATAGATTGAGGTCGGCACCCAGACGAACCATGGATAGCAGCCCGAGGGCCTCCTCGGAGGTCATCTTCCTCGCGTTGGTCAGGATCCCGTAGGAGCGGTAAATGCGGTCTTCGATTTCGTCGCGATCGCGATTCAGCAAGGACTCGCGTGCAGATCTTTCCCTGCTGATCAGCTCCCGGGCTACCGCCTCGAGATTGTCCAATATTTCTTCCTCGGGAGACCCGAGGCTGATGCGGTTTGATATCTGGAACAGGTTACCCTCGGCGTCACTTCCCTCGCCATACACTCCGCGCACTACGGCTCCCACCTTGCTCAGACCGGACATCAGCGGTTCCATACCTCCCATCAGAACCAGGCCCGGCAGGTGGACCATCACGGAACCGCGAAGACCGGTACCTACATTCGTCGGACACGCAGTAAGATAGCCGTAACGCGGGTGAAACGCGTAATCCAGGACCGAAGAGAAGCGGTCATCCACCTCGTCGGCTCTCGCCCAGGCACCCCGCAAATCGAAGCCGGGGAGCAGGCATTGTATTCTCAGATGGTCTTCCTCATTTACCATGACGCTGGTGGTTTCGTCTTTGTCCAAAACTACCCCGGAAGCGCCATCTTCTCGCATCAGGTTCGGACTCGCGAGGTGTTTTTCCACCAGAATCCACCGATCAAGTTCCTCTATTTCATCGAGAGGATAGAAGGTCAAGTCTTCTCCGCCGTTTCGAGAAATCTCGTCCACACCGTCACTTACGAGACCGAGAACGCGTTCCCGGGCACCTCGCGCTGCCGACGGCGGGAACGGATGGCCGGAAAGATTGCGAGCCAGCCTCAGTCGCGTCGACACGACGACGTCGTCCACGTTGCCGTCGCCGGTCATCCATCGACTGATCGTACTGCTAAAGGAAGCGGGAGTACGGCTCATCACTCTTCACCTTCCAGTCGCTTAATCTCGTCTCGAATCTCGGCGGCCCTTTCATACTCCTCCAACTCTACGGAGCGCTGCAGTTCTTCGCGCAATCTTTCGATGGTGGCGGCTCGACTTTCCTCCGGCGTGCCCACGGGTCTCTTGCCGCGATGTATGGTATCACCATGGATCTTTTTCAGAAGCGGCTCCAGCACGTCCGCGAAGGCATCGTAGCAATCGGTACAGCCGAGAAATCCCGTCTCCCGGAAGCTTTCGTAGCTACTTCCGCACGTGGGGCATACATCGCGGCGCGTAGGAGTTGTGCTGCGGATGCCTTCGGAACCGCCGGTGAAATCGAGTAAACCACCGAACAGCGTGCCCACCGGGAATTCCTTCGCCGAAGTCCAGGGTAGATGCCCTGCGGCGGCGGCACATTTTGGACACAGGTGCATTTCTTTCGTCTCTCCGTTTACCGTTCTGGTGATGTGGACCGTGGCTTCCGCCTGTCCGCAAATTTCGCAAAGCATACTTTCACTCACCATTCCTTACGGCTCTCTCGTATTCATTCTCGGGGCAAACTCGAGATGACGGACAGCATTCTATACATCATCGCAGCCCTTCGCGAATCGCTTACCTTGGTGAGGCTGCCGCGATCGACTCCCAGCGCGATCGACATCAGCCTTTGCTCCCTGCGGGTGAGAATTCCCGCCTCGCGCATTCGCTGAAGATATCCGCGCGCCTCCTGTACGGTAAGAGATTCGTCCAAGTCCGCCAAAAGCCCCCTCAAGAAGCGTGTGCGCGGCCCATCGGAAAGTCGGATGATCCGTATGTATCCTCCACCGCCCCGTCGGCTCTCGATCACGTAGCCTCGTTCCGGGGTAAACCGCGTTTGCAGTACATAGTTGATCTGGCTTGGTACGCAGCGAAATTGGGTGGCCAGCTCCGCCCTCTTGATCTCGACCATCTCCCCAGACTCTTCGATCAATCGCCGAAGATACCGTTCGATATAGTCGCTCAATGTCGGCATCGGCTCACCCCTTTTCTGATGTTCTCTGACCTTTACTGATTTATTATACCATGCGCGCAGAACCAGTAAACCCGGGAATCGGGTAACGCGGAGGGTCAAGAAGACGGGGACCGCCGAACGGCGACCCCCAGGTAAACGATCTGACCCTCGCATCCATTTTGGGTTTTCCTCTATCCCTTCATATGGCTCTTCTCGTATCCGAGGAACCGCACGATTCGGCCATTTCTCGAGAACGTCGCGCGGCACCCTCTACGGCAGATTTCAAAGTCTTGGAGAAACCGCCCCGATCCAGGATCCGTATTCCGGCTTCGGTCGTACCGCCGGCGGAGGTGACTTCGCGACGAAGGTCGATGGGTGCCTTGCCGTTTTTGAGCATCTCCCCCGCCCCGGCAATTGTCTCCACCGCCAGGCGCAACGCGACCTCTCGATCCAAGCCCAATTCTTCTCCGGCGTCCGCCAAAGCTTCCGCGATGTAGTAAATGTAGGCGGGACCACTCCCACTGAGACCTGTGACGGCATCCAGCAACCGCTCATCGACGGTGACGACCACACCGACGGATTCGAATATGATCCTCGCGATACGCCGGTTCGCCGCATCGATATCCTCGGGGTAGGACAGCGCCGTAATGCCCGCTCCAATCCGGGCCGAAGTATTGGGCATCGCCCTGATGATCGTATTGTGCGGAAAAAACTCGCGGATTCGCGCTGACGGTATTCCGGCCAGAACGGAAATCACCAGATGATCTCGCCGAACGTGGGGAAACATCTCTTCCACACATTCCTCAAAATCCCCGGGCTTAACCGCCAGGATGATGACATCCGAATCGGATAGCATACCCTCCTTAGATTCGCTCGCGCTTACGCCGTAGATCTCCTCCAGTCTGCGCAGCCGCTCGCGATCCTGGCGGTTATTCACCGAGATGGAATCGGATTCGATAGCCCCATCATCCAAGAGGCCTCTGATCATGGCTTCCGCCATGTTACCGGCTCCGACAAAAGCCAGTCCGACATTACCAAGGCTTCGTTCTTCGGAAACGGTCAATTCGCACACCTCCCCGATCCACGTCCGCTCAGAATGGCCAAAAACAAAAGATCCCAGCGACCAAAGGACGCTGGGATTCGCGGTACCACCTTTGTTGGCGGGTTTAGGCCCGCCCTCTCGGAGCAGCCATCACTGCTCGCCTCGCTAACGGGAGGATCCGCCGGACTCGACACCCGGGACTCCGAGATGGGTACTTCGGCTCTCTGGCGTCCATCCCTTTCAGCCGATGGGGACGGTTCTCTTTCGCCGGGGTACCGAAGCTTGGTCTCTTCACGGTCAATGGATCATATATGTCTAATTTGGAGTATTATTGTCCTAAGCCTGCCGTTTTGTCAAGCCCGAATGGGACTTTGGTCCGGAAAAGCGCTTTGGGTTCCTCGCTCCCACCGTGCAGTTGTATACTCGCACTGCGAGGAGGAGGGTGCCCGTGTACGGGAGCAAGAGCGAAGACTTCCTGGGGGATCATCTGGAAAAACGCGGTTTCCGCGTGGCGCGCGGTTGCGACATCGGACGCTACGAAATCGATCTCCTGGTGGAGGATACGGTAATTGTGGAAATAGATGGTTACCATCATCTCGCGAAGGATCGCCGGTTGATCGACCGAAAGAAGGATCGTTATCTGCGAGGTATGGGCTACGAAGTGTTGCGCATGCCGGCCGGCGAGGTACGCGATCCCGGGAAAAGAGAGGCGTTGACTAAGAGAGTCGCGGACGTCATCGATTCCCGGCGCGATGCCGAGGTCGAAGAACGTCCCCGGACCTTGAGCCGGGAGCAGCTACAAAAACTTGAGGAAAT
>JAWODQ010000038.1:0-3597 GCA_046483165.1 Bacillota bacterium
CATCCATGCGAATACCCCTCGCGCTTTTGGCCGGGGCCATCGCCTTTTTCGGCCTACTGCCCCATCTCTTGATCGAGCGGGTCTTCATACCGCTGGGCACCCTGATGGGTTACGGGGAGTACGCCATCGATTACGTGGCCCACGTCGACGTGTGGAGCGGCGCGGACTTGATGTCCTCGGGAAAGGTGGTAATTCTGGCGGTCCTTATATATTTTGCCCTCTCCCGGATCAATCCGGAAAAGATCCGGTTCCCGCGGTGGATGTGCGTGGAAGCGGTCCATCTTCCCGAATTCGAGATTCGTACCCCCGCGTGGCTTGATTTCAAACGGCTCAGGATTCCCCACCCCCATATCGATATCGAGCTACCGCGCTGGCTATGCATAGAAAACGTATCCGAGGCCATTCCCGACGAAGACGAGGCACCGTCCTGGCTGAACATACATACCCTCGTTTATAGACCCATCACGTGGATTTGTTCTCTTATGATCGTGCTTCCCGTGGCGGCGGAATACTCCCTCGAGCGCCTCTATCACATACTCATGGGTGGGCAGCTTTGGGCGACCATACGCGAGCATTTGCCGGTGCGATCTTCGGAGTGGGACCTGCGCAACCTCAACCTCGACGCCCTGATCGTCATCGGAATGATTACGGGGCTCTTGCTTTTCCTAATCTTCTATTTCACCTAGAATGCTCCGCGAAGTTTTCTTCCCTATAAAGGAACATCGCCCGTCGCGCCGAAAGACAATGATATCGCCGGGATGCGATCGCGGTCCCGTACCGGCGCGAGAAGCGGCATAGCCCCCGGACAACGAGATCTTCTTGTCTCACCGCCCGATCTCGCCAATTCCACGCCCACGCCACGACTCATACCGAGCGATGAAATTGCCGGGTGGACCGGTAACCGTCGCGGCACATCGACGATGAGGGGGTGGTGTTTTGCAGTGGTTCGTATCCGTTGAGGGTAAGCAGTATGGACCCTACTCGCAACAACAGGTCGAAGATTACATACGGGAGGACCGCGTGCGCGCGGAACACTTCATGTGGAAGAGGGGTTTTCCCGGCTGGAAGCCGGTGGCCGAGGTGGAAGAATTCGCCCACCTATTCCCACCGCAAGTCCCGGTCCCACCCCCGGCACCGGCGCAAGCCACCCGGTCCACCGAGAAGCGCCGCAGTCCTTACCGGCTCATTCTAGCGGTGGCGCTTTTGGCCTCTCTCGCCTTCTTTTTGTACAACGCCTACCTGGCCTTCGCCCCGGTGTCCGCCGCGGTGGAAGATCCGGCGGCCGGGATCGGCTCCCCCGCGGGATCCGCCCTCGATGGCGTCACCAAACTGGGCGAGGTTGAAGTCGCCTTCGATACGGTCTATGCCGACGACACCACCGGGGATGGCTACGCCGACCGAAGATCGTATTATCGAGGGGACGCACTGGTACTCGCCTCCTGGGACCAGGACGCGGACGGAAACCCCGAAACCTGGTTCCGCTTCGCCGATGGAGATCGGGTCGATTTGGAGCTTTACGACCCGGGCAGTGACGGTCAGATAGATCGCGTGGTCCGCATCGCCGAGGATGAATCCGTCATAAGTTCGCAGGTGCTCTCCGATGGGAGCGCGGACCTGCCGGCAGCACTGCAATCCCTCGGCCCCTACGCCGTACCTCCGTTCATCCTGGCGACGCTGCTCGCGGTAAGCTCGAGGAGGAGGCGGTGACGATGAAGATTCCCGACACCTGGGCAAAGGTGACCGCCCTCGTGGCGTGCGCGGCCCTGGTTGCTTTGATGAACCCCTGGCCGGTTTTCGCCCAGGATATCATCGGGGACGATTGCGCGATAAACGAGACAATCTTCGAGCGAGAATGGCGCAAGTACTCGGATTTCGACGATCTCATACCCCCGGAATCGCGCAGCTGGGATGTACAACAACATGCCGCGCTGAAACGGGAGGTAGATGAGCTGCAACGTAAATCGCTGATGCTTCAGGCGGAGATGGAATTCGACCGCCAGATGCGGCTGGAACTGCGGGACGTGAAACGCAGCCTGGTCAACAATCTGCGCAATAACCTGGTCAAGAGTTTCTTCCGTCTCTCCTTTCTGACCGCGGATGCGATAAAGACGGGCACCGATTTGGGCAAGACCTACGCCAAGCTGTTCACCGCCGGCGTCCTGCACGCCCTGCCGGAGGGCCTGTCCTATCTGAAGGATGCCATGGATGTAGTCACCGGGCTGACCCCGGACCACGGCGATTCGGAGCTCGCCAAGGAGGTGGCGACGGCCAGTGGCGATATCGCCGACATCATCAAGATAGCCGACAATCCCAAGAACATCGCCAACGTGGCGGCGGCACGGGTCAAAAGCCAGGCCGAAGAGCGACTCGGCCAGATATTCCCAAGCATCGATGACATGAAGTTCAGCGAGGCGGAAGTGGACATCCTGAGAACGCAAAACCTCAGAAACCGCGCGATCGACGACGCACTGATGGAAAGCTATCGGGTAAACAGCGAGCGCCGGGAGCAGGTTACCGATATCATTCCCGCCGAGATCGCCCGGCTCGAGGCCGAGATGGAGAAGTGGGAACTCTCCGAGAAGGCGCGCGTGCGAGACATGTTGATCGCCGACTGCAAGGGGCAGCGGGAGGAAGACGAGCCTGGCGATGAAGACTCGAGGGATACCTCCGGGGAAGCGCGGACACCGGAATCTACGGGGGGAGATCCCGCCGAAGTAACCCCGGGACTCGAGGGGAGCTGGTCGGGAACCAGCACGGTGCTCGAAGTCTACCCGGCGGCCGGTCTAAACGAAGAAGAGCGGGCCGAGGCCGTGGGGGGAGTATTATCGGAAAGCGTAGAAATCGTACGCGACGAGTCGGGTGCCCTGGTGATTCGAGGGGATGACGTGGAGACCATTCTGACCGTAGATGGAACGAACCTCACCTACTACATCGAATCGCTGAACCCCTTCGACGACATCGTGTACTACGAGAAGATGGAGGGCATCATCGAAGAAGAGGGGACGGTCATCACCGGAACCGTGGAAAGCGGGTCGTTGTCGGAGGGACCGATGGCGCTTATGAGTCTACGGGTAGTCAAGGTCGGCCCGTAAGCCAGATGGAACCAACCCGGGTTCGGTTCGAACTGCCGGGGAGATCACGGGCGGTCCCTTCGCCATCGCGTACGGACCGCCCTTTCACCTGGCGATGTGGGTACCTCCGCTTTCGCGGGCCAATCCGCCATCCCGCAATACCCAGCGGCCACGGACCACGCTGTGTGGGATCCGACCCAAGAATGTCTCGTCTCCGTACAAGTACTAGCCCGCAGAAGACTCCATCCAATCTCCGATGATCTCATTGGGAAAAGGATAGCACGGATTGCTGTAAAACCCATCCGGTGCAGGCCGCATGGTTCCTCGCCCACGTCCGAGCGGCTTCACTTGACATAATATGCAATCTCTTACAAAGATCTATCTAGTAAACGCGGACCCGAGGAAGGATGAGCTACATTGGCACGCCGCCAAGACGAAGAGAATTCGGAATCGCAATTACAGAGGGAGTTCGATCGACTCTCGTCGGAATACGATGCAGTGCTCGAAAGCGCCCGGGCGATACTTA
>JAWODQ010000096.1:0-88957 GCA_046483165.1 Bacillota bacterium
GATACACAGGGATAATAATTATCCATTTCATAACTTTCCCCCTCGAGCCAGGTTAAGATTTTGACCATGGGGGTCGGATACCAGTCATGAAGTTCTTCAACGGTGAAATCAAGTTTTGTAGTGGAACAAGCATCAAAGAAAAGGACTAGAAACCGAAAGAAGGCGGGACTCGATCGCCCGCCACCAGCTAAGGAGGTGTAACTGCTACTCGGGATGGGATCTCCCCGGCGATGACCGGAACTTTTACACCGGCGATTTTGTTCGTTCCTAGGCCGGCGTTGACAGGATCGCTGAGCGTGTGTTGGCGATAGCGCAATACTTGGCCGCAGCACCACATTCGGCTAACACTCCCGCGAAACATCGCGTGACTTGCGGAGTAGTTTGGTATTACGTCGGGGCACTCATGTGTTAACCAGAGCGTAGTGAATGGGATCCCTGTCCGCGCAGCACGTTATGTATAGAGTATGCAGGGCAATCCACCGACGGAAATGCCAACATTTTGCCAACATGCCAACATTTTGCCAACGTAATTTACCCGAGGATTTCACGATATTATTAGGTTTATGGGGATATGAGAATCGCGAAACCCAACGCACCAGTATATTTGTGACGATATAGTAGTATTTCGGGTTTTAGCACACGAATGGCATTCATGAGGTCGAGGGTTCGATCCCCTTCCGCTCCACATTAAGAATCCCCCGTCAGGATGGATCAGGCGGGGGTCGTTTTTGTGAGTGCCCTGCACACATTCCCCCCGCCTGCGACCATAGTATGCCAAGAGTCGCAATACCCTCGATAGTATCCCTATCTTCCGTGTCAACCAGTTATCGAACATTTTCCTGAGAATGGGCTTTGCGGAGGGTTCGCGGTTGTTTTTGAAGAAACAGGATAGGTGCCATTGGGCCGAAGCGAAAGATCCACAGTAACTCTAGGGAATCGTGGATCGGCATCCAGATTACTACAATGAACGGAGACGAGATTTGATCGTCGACAAACGGGCGTTGCAGCAATGCCTTCAAGGAAACTTTCGGAGAGACTACCTGCGGCAATTCACCCGGGTTAGCCATCTAAGCGGTTTGGACAACAGGAAGGGATATCCGGATATCGCCTTGGTCCAGCCTGAGTTGAGCCACTCGAGTGATTCGAGAACTGCGGCTCACGTCTAGAGTAGGGAAAACTAAACTCCTCGATTGGAGCGATCTACATGAAAAGGATGGTTGGCACGAGGCTAAGCTCGATAATACTCATGCTATTTCTAATTGCCCTTACGGGATGTTCCAACACGAGTAACCCGGCAACTACTGGAGAACCGGTAGGGGAAGGCAGTATAGATTCGGAGGAAGGTGCCGTGGAGCCGAAGGAAGACGACGGAGATGCCGAGGAAGCCGATGGAGATAGCGAGGAAACCTCTGGAGAGGAACAGGATAAATCGGCCGACGGGACAGTCCAGATTGGTTCATTGAACCTAGGTGATCGCCTGATGGACGAATCTTGGGACTGGGAGTTTAGAACCGAATGGTCGTATGGGAAAAGGGAAGGCGACATTACTTCTCCAGTGATCTGGATCGTCGCTGCAAAAGACCACTATGATTCCCCGGGTATCACGTTACTGGCAGAGAACCTACTGGGATATTTCCCTTTTGATACCAGCAGGGTTGAGGTCGGACACCTGGCTGGTCAGAATCATTGGGGTAATAGTGGAACCGGCAATGCGGACCACGGCTTGCGGCCCTGGCTCAATTCAAATGGTATCCACGAGGGGGAAGGGTTCTATGCAGCGTTCTCCAGTGATTTTCAATCGATTGTCCTGGAAACAGAAGTCCCTAACAAGGAATATGAGAATGGCACACCCTATATGACAACTGATAAAGTATTCATCCCCTCTAGCACTGAATTGGGAGACACTGAACATATGGATACATATGAGATAGGCTCGGCTTATCCATTCTTTGAAGGTGCAGAAGATGAACTTCGGACTGCTAGGATCATGGGGGATGATTTTTGCAGGGATTACTGGTTAAGGAACCCTAACACGGAGGGTTACCGACCTGTTGGGAGCGTATACGAATACGGGATGATTGTCAGTAGCTTCGCCGACTTTGATTCGATTGGGGTTAGGCCGGTCATCAATGTCAGTAGCAGTGCTACGGTATCTGCCGAATCCGATGAAGATGGAGTGTACATATTCAAGTTCGAATGACCCGACATATCGCCTCTCCATGGAAGCACATGTAGTTGGGGTTTGTTCGGGGATAACCAAAGGAGAGGGGAATCCATGCTGCCCAGGGCAAGGTGGTCCAATCCGGATTGACGTGTTCTTTTGTCCATGCCGGGCCAGTCACTCTCGAAAGGGGGTACGGACGTAGACACCTTGTGATTCGCAAGTTTGGCGATAAATGCGCTGGATCTAGGCAGGATAGAGAAACGTCCATGGCGGTATTCTGTGAGAGAACGACCCAATACACTTGGACGTGCGAGAAAGCACATTCACAGGATGTTCCCGCATCCCGCATTGTCTATCTGGAAGGGTTAGAAGCAGAAGGTCGACACCACGGCCAAGCCCCACTCCAGCGGCATCGCTATTGAATGGTGAACCCTCCGGAAAACCCGGGGCGATTCACGACTCGGCTAGACTGTGAGATGGAGTGGTCGATTTATGCGCGAAAGGGGAAATCTGTATGATTCTTGGTATTGGCGGTAGTGGCAACAAACACGGTATGTCTGAAGCAGCAGTTAAGGCGGTGTTGGAGGCTTCGGGTCTGGACTATCGATTCGTTTCCGCTGCGGGAAGACGCATAAATGGTTGCATCGCGTGCCTGCGCTGCGCAGGGGATAATCTCTGCAAGGTCACCGATGACTGGCAGGAAATCGGAGAACTCATGACCGGCGCCGATGCGATCGTTTTCGGAGCCCCAAACTACTACAACATGATTAACGCCCTGGGACACGCAATTTGGGAGAGAACTTATAGCTACCGCCACAACAGCCGGTTCACTTTGGCCGGGAAACTGGGAGTGATCGTCGGTACCAACGATGAGAGTAAGTCCAGTGTAGTACCCTACGTGAAGTCGATGATGGAGAGGAACAAGATGGGGATCGTCGGAGAAATGATCGTCAATGGTTATGCGCCCTGTTATCGATGTGGCTATGGGCATCACTGCGTAGTGGGTACGGTAGTCGACAGGCACGGATATCTGGAGAAGATCACCGCAGATCATCTACCCGCGAGATTCGAAGAACAGTGTGATGCGAGGGGACAGGCGAGAAGATTGGGCACGATGCTTCGAGGTATCCTGGAGTAGATTCCCGGCCAGCTATCCCGACTCCGACATCCGAATCTCATACCCGGAGAAAAGCGGTACGGTGTCCGCGCCTCCGTGGTGTATCATAATCCGGCGCAGATTCAGTAATGAGTAAACCGACTGCCCTTGGGCGGGCGCAGTAGGTTTGATCGTACCCGGAAAAGATGCCTCCGAATATACGAGAGGATTTGCTCGAAGATGGTTGTCAGGGGAAAAGGCATTCGCCCCCTCAGGGGTGGAATGAGAGCCTCTGGACGAAACTGATAACCGGAACGGGCCAAATACATGGTGGAGGCGGTCTCAGGCCCGCGCTCATCCCGGCAGTTCCCAAAGGAAGGTAGACTGCAAACGACAATGGTGGACTGGTGCCCTAGGGATCAATCACACGCGCAATAGCCGGACTAATCCGCGGCGAGAGCAGCCAAGAGTAAGTGCGTACGAAGAGACTTACTTTTCGTCCAGGCTTTTCGGGATCCAGTCGAAAATGCCGGCCAGCACTGTAAAAGAACAAACAAAAATGATGAACCAATTCAGCCAGTTGAACGGCGTACGTGTAAAGGCTTCGTAAAAGCCGGCTAACCCGAAAATGACTGCCAGAATTCTCATCCACTTACCCTGATTTGTATTCATTATGACACATCCCCTCGCTCATCTTTTGTAGCTTACGGAGAATGGCTGGCAGATACAAGGGCCAATGAGGTTCGAGTGGTCCAGGTATTGGTCCGGCTGCATACTCTGCGCAAAGAGCGCCCTTTCAAAACCTCACACTGACCCGATCAATCCTCGCCATCTCGCGCGAGAGGGAGTCATCTGTGTTTCGCGAATGGCGAGAATAGTATGCCGACAGAAAGCGCCTGGGGCCACGGTGCCACGAAGAAAGGAAGTGTGCGGTGAGAGATTACAAAGCGAAAAGATTTCGAGAACTCCTCGGTGGTGAGGGTACGCTCTTGCGGCCCTGTGCCTACGATGCCCTATCGGCAATCATCATCGAGAAAGCGGGCTTTTTGGTAGTCGGTACCACGGGATACGGCATTTCCGCCTCTCTAATCGGACAACCCGATATGGGTTTTGTTGACTTTTCGAGCATGTTGGAGAGGGCGCGTACCATCGTGAATGCCATTTCGGCACCACTCGACGTGGATGTCGATACGGGTTACGGTAACGAATTGAACGTAAACTGGGCGGTAAGGAATTTCATCCGCGTAGGTGTGGCTTCGGTGAGGATTGAGGACCAGGTATGGCCGAAACGTTGCGGTCACATGGAGGGGAAAAGTGTCATCCCCTGCGACGCCATGGTAAGAAAGATCATCGCGGCCGTTAGGGCTCGCGATGAAGAGGGATGCGATATCGTCCTCGGCGCCAGAACAGATGCCCGTGGTCCGGAAGGACTGGAGGCAACTTTGGAGAGGGCAACGGCCTACGCACGGGCCGGGGCGGATTACGTCTACGTAGAAGCGCCACAGAGTCTCGATGAAATCAAGTTGCTCAAAAAGGAAGTACCTGTGCCGCTGGCTCTCAATGTCATTCCGGGCGGGTCGATGCCGAATCTTAGCATAGATGAACTCGAAGAGGTCGGCGTCGATTTTCTATCGATACCCATGATCGCACTGTATCCCGCGGCAAAGGCGATGCAGGAGGCGCTAGAAATCCTTCGAGACCAGCGAGATTTGGCTGCAGTCGGCCAACTCGGCGTTTCGTGGGCGGAATTCAATGAGATCGTAGGATTCGAGGGATGGAGCGTTCTCGAATCCGAACTTGCAGGTGGAGTTCGTGACGTGGATTCGAGAACCCGCTGACGCAGGGCCAAGAAGATGCTTCCTTCGTTATCCCGGGCGCCACAGGAGATCTCCGGGATATACGCCGCGAAAGTGGGGAACTCACGCGGGCGATCGGTTCCGGCACGGTTGGTCCCAGAAAGGGGCATCGGTTGCCAAGTCGGGTTAGTGTGGGCGCGTTAATGAATCTCATAGCGGCCGACGAGGTATGCTGTATGCCCCCGTATTATTCTCACCGGTAGTCACTTCCCGGCATACTCGATCGCGGCGACAATACGAACTATTCTTTAGGTGTGTGACCATCTCATCCCCGAGACAGGGTTGTACCCGCTAGTTTGCGGCGGGCGCAGTGGAGTCTTCGACCAGGCTCGCGATCAACGACGAAGCGTCTACTACGCCTTCTACACCATGATCGTCATTTATGAGTACTATCGGGTGATAGTTGGCGCTCATTTTCGGCAGCAACTCCTCTGCCGGTGATGTGGGGGAGGCCACCTCCGCTTCTCTGGTCGGTAGATCGGCCAGCGTCGTCCTTTTATCGCCGAGGGCATCCAATACCTGGTGTGCATAAACCGTACCGATCAGATTTCCCCTCGAGCCAGTGACGACACAGTAAGGAATCGAGGATTCCGAGAGAATATCCCACGCTCGATTCAGGGAGGTCTCCGAGGGAAGGACGGGAATATCCGGGCCCACCGCGTCCACCGCCGAGAGTATCTTTAGGCGATCGACATCGCGGACGAAAGAGGCGACGTAATCGTCGGCGGGTTCAGTGACAATCTCTTTCGGGGTGCCGATTTGAACGATCCGTCCCTGATTCATTATGGCGATTCGGTCACCAAGTTTCAGGGCCTCGTCAAGGTCGTGCGTGATGAACAGGATGGATTTGTGTAGTTTCCTTTGCATCTCGACCAATTCTTTCTGCATTTCCCGGCGGATCAGCGGGTCCAGAGCGGAGAAGGGTTCGTCCATCAAGAGGATGTTGGGGTCGTTGGCCAGTGCCCGGGCCAGCCCTACTCGCTGTTGCATGCCTCCCGAGAGTTCCTTGGGCTTGTGATCTCCCCATGCCGAAAGTCCCACGAGATCGAGGACTTCCTGGGCACGCTTATACCTGTCGTCTCGGGTTTCACCCTGTATTTCCAGCCCGTACCCCACATTGTCGATGACGGTGCGATGGGGGAAAAGGCCGAAATGCTGGAAAACCATGCCGAGCTCCCTACGGCGGGTCTCTCGGAGGCTCGCGCTATCCATCGTGGTTATCTCTTTACCTTTGATCTTGATGGAACCGCGGGTGGGTTCGATCAATCTTATAACGCAACGAACGAGGGTGGACTTGCCACTCCCGGAAAGCCCCATGACGATGAACGTCTCCTGGGGGTAAATGTCGAAGGTGGCATCGGCCACGCCGATGGTGTCGCCCGTGATCTCCTGGATCTCGTCCTTATCTTTACCTTCATCCAGCAGCTGCAGCGATTTCTTCTTCCGTGGTCCAAAGATTTTGCATAAGTTCTTTATCGAGATCGCCTTATCATCCGTATGGATTTGGTTCATATCTTTATGGTAACCTCCCGAGGTGCTCACGGGTTTTCCGATAATGCGACTTTTCATTCGGGCGGGGCGATCGCTTCCTGGGTCAGGCGGTCGATAACTATTGCCAAAACTACGATACAGATCCCACCGACGAACCCGCGCCCAATGTCCAGCTGACCTACGCCCCGCAGTACCTCGACACCGAGACCGCCGGCGCCGATCATGGACGCGATAACAACCATGGCAAGGGCCATCATAATCGTCTGGTTTATGCCCGCCATTATGGTAGGCAGCGCCAGGGGAAGCTGAATTTTGATCAGAAGTTGGAGTGATGTCGATCCCAGCGATTTGCCGGCTTCGACTACGTCGGAGGCCACCTGGCGAATGCCCAGGTTGGTCAGGCGAATGGTCGGGGGCACCGAGTAGATGAAGGTGGCGAGTAATGCCGGTATCTGCCCTATGCTGAAAATCATTACTACGGGGATGAGATAAACGAAACTGGGAAGCGTTTGCATCAGGTCGAGGACCGGGCGCAGTGCTCGGTTTACCGGCTCATACTTCGACATCAGGATTCCGAGCGGTATTCCCAGAATGATCGACAGGGCTGCCGCCACCAACACCAGGGCCAATGTGGACATTGCCAAATCCCACATTCCGAGGGAGGCGATGAGCAAGAATCCCAAGCCTACACCGATACCGAGCTTTAGCCCTCCCGCGAAGAATCCGAGTGCGGAGAAAACTAAGAGCATCATTGACCAGGGAGCCAGGGACAGGATCGCTTGGGCTTCGGCGAGCGCAAATCGTAGGATGACGGCCAGGGTGTCCCACAGAGGTTCTCCTGCATCGATGATAAAATCGGTGGCCGTTTCTATCCATCCCGCAAGTGGGAGAATCCACTCGCTCGGGTATTCGATAAGGTAGTCTATTGCGCCGGATTCGGGCACGGCGGTTCAGACCTCCTCCTTATTACGTATCAGCACACGTTTTCGGGTTTGCACAGACCGGCAAATTCGGGTATTGCTTCATCGAATATTCCGCTATTGTGAAAAACTTTTGAGAGAATTCGTGTGATCGGATGCCCATCTAACAAACAATGCCCTCCCCTAGCGACGCCGATCGTGGCGAATCGCTTGCAACCAACCGGCCACTATCGAGGTCAGAAGGGATTGAGAACGGCAACCGGATCGGATGCGAATCCCCGCAAATGTGCCAAGTCTCATGCAATAGAGTACCATTTAGAGAAAATCTATCAAGAAGAGAAGTCGTTCGCCCCCCTGTCGCGCCGTAATGGTTCTTACCGTCGCAGGTACGAGAACGTATCGGGCCCGCGAGCCGTGAAGGACCATATTGGGGCTTCAGCTCCCGGAGTATTGGCCTGGTGGTAATTGCCTCCAACTTGAACCTTATCCGCAGCTATTGTAGCTTCTAAATGAACTGAGCCGATGAAATCGAAGATGAATTGTTACCTGGAGATTTGTAGTCACGAAAATCCACGGCGACACCCGATCTTCGTCCCTCTCTCATTGAAACCGGAGCTCGGGTCCCCAGATGAGCGGCCAAAAATCGAGTGAAGCGAAGTCGTTTGACCGACCAGATTACCGCAATCAGGAGGGTCAATATTTATGTGGAAAACCAAATTCAGGCACATGCCACTGATCATGATCACCATCTCACTTGCCGTAGTGATAGTTGCAGTTATGGGGTGTGCCCAGGCGTTGCAGGAAGACGAGGGAAAGGATCCAATAATCTTCAGCGACCGACAATGGGAATCAGTTTGGGCCGCGAATGAGATCGCTCAGTTCATCATCGAGGAGGGCTACGAACATCCGACGGAAACCGAGACCGTTTCCAGCGAGGCCTTCCAGATCGGGATGGAAAAGGGAGATGTCGACGTCGATATGGAACTTTGGCGGATGAATCTTCCGGAATGGTACGATGAAGCGACGGAAGAAGGTTTCTTGATCGATGTCGGACCGATATATGAACGATCAGTGCAGGCGTGGTACGTGCCGCGTTACGTCGTCGAGGGAGATGAAGAGCGCGGCATTGAGCCCATGGCTCCGGATCTCGAGACGGTTGAGGATCTCAAAGACTATGCCGACTTGTTCGAGGACCCCGATGACCCCGACCGCGGCCGGTTCATAAACGGCATTAGCGGGTGGGAGGTTACCGAGGTCAACTCCGTCAAGATGGAGATCTATGGTTTGGACGAGCACTACAACATCGTCGAACCCGGAAGTGCGAGCGCTCTGGATTCGGCCATCGCCAGCGCTTTCGAGGCGGGTGAACCCCTGTTCTTCTACTACTGGGAGCCCACATGGTTGCTCGGTAAATACGATGTGGTCCGTATAGAGGAGCCCGAGTACGATCCCGACGTACGAAAGCAGCTGGACCTGATCGTGGAAGGGGAACTCTCTGTCGATGAAGTCGACGAAGCCTGCGCGTTTATCGAAACCGATATCAGGACCGGCGTGCATTCCAGCCTGCAGGATAGGGCTCCGGGGGTTTTCGAATTCCTGGAAGAAATGGAGATCGGGACGGACCCCATCAATCAAGTCCTAGCCTACATGCAGGATGAGGAAGCGGATCCCGAAGAGGCCGCCATGTGGTACTTCGAAAACTTTGAGGAAGACTGGAGATCCTGGTTACCCACCGATGTAGAAGAAAACGTGGAGGATGCATTGAGCGAGGCCGGAGTTGAACTTTCGGGCTAAGAGTGATGTGGTAACTCCGCGATTCCCACAATGTCGATGCTGCGAGGTGCCGGGCGTATCCCCAGTCCGGCACCATTACGTCAAAGCGAATGATCATCCTCGATGATTCGTCTCCGAAGAGTCCAAAGTGATCAACCGAGAGCTGTTGAGCGCGTCGCGTAGTCATCGCCCGTGGGTATTGGGGGTTATTGAAAATGGAAGGAGGTGAGGGCGTTCGCAATTTGGCGATAGGTGAGGCTTGTGCGGGGGAGGCTCTTGGGTGACGAAAAACAAAGGAGGCCGGGTGAAACGTCCCGACCTCCAAAGGATTTTACCTACGGGATCGTCATCAGAGGAAAAAACTCTGACCTAAGAGGGGAGGTGCTTCACTCGCGGTTTGCGAAACGGTCACTGTATCCCAAAACTGGGTTGAAGTGGTCCTTACCAGTTCCATGTTTTCGGCACCGAGCACTTCCTGTTGCCCACAGCCCGTACTCGAGACGATGAACATTATTACGAGGTAACCGAGGAGGGCCACGAGAAACGCTAGGACTACTCTTTTTGAATTGATACTAACCAGCCTCCTTCTGTTGCCGATTACACGGTAATGCCGGAATCGGCTCGTGTTTGGGTTTGCAGGTATCCGTCGCGCAGCGCTAGTAGTTTTCTATTCATGAAGCCTCGCTACCATAAAGGCCAGAGCGCAGTCAGCCGAGCCCTTCAAGGTGAGGATATCGACCGAATGAACATCGCAAATACGTAACCACGATCAAACTCGCGATTGGACCAAAACGCCGTCACACTACGAAAATACCCGAAAGGATTGATCCTGGAGCGACTACGCACACGATTGCATCAATATCAAGCGTGCGCCGACACCATTAATTACACTCGGTCTCGATTCAAGCTCCGTACGCAAGCTAGCACCTGGTTTGTCCGGAGTCAAGACGAGAAAAGGTCGCCACGCGAGAAGCAGGGAGAATCAATGGTGAACGCCAAATTCTCGCGGAAGGTGCGAGAATTTTCCGTATCTTATATCATATTGATACAAACATATGCATGTTTACCTATCCTTTGATAAGAAATCCAGAGTCTGGCTGGCTATCAACGACCGAAAGCACAAGCGCGATCCAGTGGCATCGCGTTCTTCGGGTTTTCGTTGGGGCGGAAGGTGCGAGCGAGCCCAAACTCATCGCACACTCGATACGGAAGTGAAGTCGTACTTCCACATAGGCACGTGATTAAATGCGTATATGCTTGTTTTCTGTAGTTGTCAGGATTCTATAGCCTGCCACACAACCTGTGCATCTATGATCCCTTGCACAATCCTGTGTGAGGGATTCAAGTATTGTTAGGGTCCAGGCTTTGAGTCCTCGACCGTGGTGATAACAATTGTTATACTCAATTGGGATTGTCGTCATGAGTCTTTCTAAATCTATTGCGATATGCGCCGACCGGGAGCGTTGGCCTTGTGCCATCATTGCGGAGTACGCGGCCGGGATCTATCTGTTCTGCATAGGGATGCGCTTATGTTGCTTTGCGAAGGAGGGATTTGGTAATAGCGCCTGGTCGTTCGTCGTCAAATGGGCGCGGTCTCTCAAACAATCTCCAATCTTTTTGGTTGTCGAGGTATTTGGCGCGGATGGGTACGTTCTCTGAGACTGACCTTTGTTGATTCGTATCGATGGGAAGGTGAGATCATGGATTTTAGCGATGCACCAAGATGGGCATGTGTTCTGGCATTGATTCTTGCGGTTGCTGTGGGTGTCGGAGTGGGCTATGCCGTTACTTCCTCTGCGGCGCAGGAGATGCCCGAGTCACCGGAGGGTATTACCGAAGCTCAGTTGCAAGAGATGCAGGGGGATTTGGAGCGAAACTTCAGTGAAGAGATTTCCGCCCTCGAGGGCCGCCTGGAGTCCCTCTCTACTGAATCTGGAGTGAGTGAAGTCCCCGACCAACCCTGGCCGTACGTGAAACTCGATGTGGAAGAGGCGCGTAAACGTGGACATCAGGGGTACTACGAGAAGAACTGTGGATACGGGCCCTTCTACGCTATCGTGTCAATGCTCCGAGAGGAGATCGGATATCCGTACGATCAGATTCCCATGGGCACACTCTCCATCGGTGGAGGCGGTCTGGTGGGTGAAGAGTCCGTGTGTGGTACCGTGCTCGGAACCGTGACGGCCATCAGCCTCATAGTTGGTGACGACTATGGTCCCCTCGCCCGAGAGGTCATCGACTACTACAAGGAGACGCCTTTGCCAACCGACACGGCCAACGAATACGCGAAAAACCACGAGTTCTTGGTGGACGATTATCTTAGCGATGCAGTTTTGCCGCAGAGTATCGCCGGTAGCGTGGACTGTGATAAGTCTAAAGAAGTGTGGATCGACGAATCGGGTTACGAAATGGGAGACGATGAGCGTAAGGAGCGCTGCGCGAGGATGACCGGCGATATGGCCGCAAAAGCCGTCGAGGTTCTTAACGCCTGGTATGATGAGATGAATAGCGATGCCGAGGCGAACGTAACCGATATCTTTGCCGAAATCTTTCCCGAAGCCGACTTCGAACTACTGGAAAACGAAGTCTATGAGGCCGTCGAGGGTGGAGAAGCCGTCGGTTATGCCACCATCGGGGAATGCCAGGGACACGAAGACATCATTTCCGTGGCCGTAGGTGTCGATATCGATGGGACCATACGTGGCGTGAGAATCGTCGATCACGCCGAGACGGCGGGCATAGGGGATGTCATCGAGGACGGAGAATTCCTCGATCAGTTTGAAGGGCTCTCCGAGACGGAAATTGCAACCACGGACGAAGGTGGCGCGATCGATGCCATCTCCGGCGCTACAGTGAGCACCGAAGCAGTTGTTGGGATAGTGGCCGATAGAGTAGAAGTCCTGCAGGATTACCTCGATTAGTATCGGGCGAAGCCGATAGGTAAGTCCGGGAACTAAAGTGTGGCGTCCCTCGTCGAGGGACGCCACACTTTCAATTATTCGATCAACTGCGCTCGATTTCACCGAGCCAGTCCTGCGGGACCAGGCATATGAATCGCAAGACGCCCTCGCCGGTATTCCGAATCTGGTGCTTCTCTCCTCCCGGAACCAGCATGGTGTATCCGGCCCCTATGGGTTTTTCTCCCTCCTGGGTCGCGACCGTTCCCGCGCCTTCCAGGATGAATATTTCGTGTTCCCACCAGTGTTCGTGGTGAAAAGTGGCCCGGCCAGGTTTCACTTCAAAAACCCGTAGATTGAAATGGGGTGCGCCATCGTCCGGTCCCACAACCACGCGCATGGTTACCCCGTCGGCGACCTGTGTTTCTTCCACATCCGTGAAATGCCTTCTAATGATCATGTTGCCTCCCATCGCGTGTCGTTTCGACATATCTAACCTGGCCAGAGTTTCTCGAAGGGAGAGTTTGAATCCTGCAGAGTAGTTTTCGCGGACTGTGGTCCTAAAGAATGGGAGGGCCTGACGAATTGGCTGCGATTCATCGATGTCGGATACAATTTGAGTAGGATTCTCTTCTAGGGCTAGAAGAGAGATGATTGGCCGATTACATGGACGAATACTCCGGGAATATGCGGTATTCGTGACGAATGGCATAAAGGAGATGGCACATGTTTCGAGCTGGATGACCGAGATCTGGATGAATGTCCCATTGTGCCGGGTGACAGGATGTTTAATCAAAAATGGGTGCTACGCATTCAGTCAAATCGATCGCGGCCTTAAGTCAGAACAGTGTGCTCATAAGTACATTACTGCGGACTTTGGGGAGAAGAACCGCGAAGCGGAAATTCATATGGAGTGCGCGATCCAAGTGGCTCCGTCGATACGTAAGACGACTGGATTGTCGAGGTTGGGTTTGAACAAGCTGTCCGAGGTGGTGCACCTGCACCACTCCGGCAATGCAAAGATCCGCGAAGGCATCCTGTCGGAAAAGGAGGCGCTGACGCCAGAAGAATAGGACACTATAAAGGCATATGCGAAAAAGGGATACCGTCCCATGCGATCGACGGGCTAATTGGTATAGGTGCCGGGGAGATATTGCCCCACCACGATAGGTGGGAGGGATCCGGATATCCCCGAGGAGTCCCAAGTAACGACATCCCGCTTCGCGCCAGGATAGTCGGCATCGCCGACGTTTATGAGGTTATGATCAACGGAGGTCCGTTTCGGTGTCCCGTCCGCTCCGGCCCTGAAGGAATTGAGGGCGCACGCGGGGAAGCAATTGGACCCGGAGCTGGTAAGCGTAACCTTCGAATGATTGAGCCGATCTGAGGGGAAATGAATTCGGCCGTGGAAGATTCGGAGCAGCGACTTGGATGGCCGGGCCTGGAGCACACGGGGCAAGCGGTGAATTCCCATAGGCATCGAGGGACGATGTAGGGGCAGGCATAGCCTCGAGTTCGCCACAGTCTATTGCAGCCCATTATCTGAGGGGACTGAGTACCTTATGGAGGCGACACCGGAGATAACAAAATTGGCGGCGGCGCTGTTGATCGGTGGCCTCATCGGGATAGAGCGATCTTTCGGAGATCATCCCGCCGGCTTGAGGACTCACATACTGGTTTGCACCGGCGCGACTTTGATCATGATAATATCCCTCGATGTTCCCACGCGTTTCTTCGGCCTCACGGAGAGTGATCCCGCAAGGATTGCCGCTCAGGTCGTAAGCGGGATCGGGTTCCTGGGGGCTGGCACCATTCTGCGAGAAGGAGCAACGGTACGCGGATTGACCACCGCGGCGAGTCTTTGGATCACCGCGGCCTTGGGATTGGCCGTCGGAGCCGGTCTGTACTTGGAGGCCGGGGTTGGCCTCGCCCTGACTCTCATAACTCTTCATCTGCTTTACAAGCTCGAAGTCTATTTGGCCGTAAAACGGGCTAGAGGTCAACTCGTGATCGTGGCCGAGGAGGGTCCGGGTCTTCTCGGAGAGGTCGCAGGTATTTTGGGGAACTACCGGATAAACATAACGGGAGTGGAGTTCGGCCCAAAAAGTGAAGCTCGGGTACGGATCAGATTCGACATTCAGGTTCCCTCGGGTACGGATACCAGCGACGTTATCGGAGACATCGTCGATATACCGCGCGTTAAGGAGGTGTCCATGGAAGATGAGCGACACTGACCCATTAGTCTTTCAAATCTCGGCCCCCATGGTGGCTCGAATTGCATATCCGATGAAGAGGGTCAGGATGGCCACTCCGAGACTTATGGCCGTCATCTCCAGGAACCTGGCGCGAAAATCGTAGTCTTTGGCCACCGATATGTAGTAGTCGAAGACCGCAATTATAAGTATCGCCGCCAGCACGGTTGTGGCCAGGGCCCGATAGTGATTGCCCATCGTCAGGTAGGGCAGAATGAGGATGATTGCGGTCACTATGTAGGTCATCCCCGTGTACGCGGCGGATTTCAAGGTCCTTTGCGCGTGATCTTCCGTCTTCTGCGACAAATACTCCGAAGCCGCCAGGGATAACGACGCGGCGACTCCCGTGATCAAGCCCGACAACGCGATCAATCCGGTATTTTTGCAGCGCGAAAATCAAGCCCGCCAGCACTCCAGTGAGCTCTACCAGAGCATCGTTTAAGCCTAGTACCGCCGATCCGGCGTATTCCAATCTCTCTTCTTCGAACATTTCTATTAGCCGGGCCTCGTGAAGATCCTCCTCCCCGGCAATTTGTGCCCCTCCGGCGACGTGGCCGTCGGCCTCAGGATAATTATCCTGGGCTCGTTCTTCACCGCGTTCCAGCAATTTGATTGCAAAGGTCAATCCCAGGAACCTCGCCATCCAGTAGAATTTGAGCACCATTACTCTGTCCGGTGCGACGTCGCGGCGTGTATTCTCGCGCCAGAAATCGTAATGCCGACGTTCGTCCCGGGCGTTGCGCTCGAGGATTTCTCCGTTGTCTCCCGGATTTAGATCCGCCAGTCGGGAGTAGATCTCGTATTCAGTGATCTCGTTTTTCTGGAATTCGAGCACCTGATCCACGATTTCGGCTGCCAGCGCACTCGGATGTGTCGGTTCACTAAACTTCGTTTCCTCCTCGATAGCTGTCGAACAATGCCTCTGGAAATCGCCACCACGAGGGAGTAAAGATCCCTTGTCTCAAGTGACATTGGCCCGTCTCGAACGGCTCCCGATCAGATTATGGCTCCCCGAAAAGAGCGTTACCACCCGGTAGGTGGGATGAGGTTCGGTATCGTGGAGGAACGAAAGCCGGTCGGTAGAATAGCTCCCCGAAGAGGTGATCGCACATGCAGATGCGTGTCGGGATACAGGGATGTGGAACCATAGGATCCTATCTTTTGGAAAGCCTCTACTCCGGTGCCATAGAAGGAGCACATCCCGTGGTCGTTATGGGGAGAAATAACCGTTCTCGCGGGCGTGAGAGGGTAAGAGATCTCGGAATTCCCTGGGTGGCGGATGCGGAGGCACTGATAGATCATCGCCCCGACGTAGTCGTCGAGGCGGCATCGCACCAGGCGGTTCGCGAGAATGCGCTGCAAATCATCGAGGCCGGAATAGACTATATACCACTCAGCCTGGGAGCACTTGTAGATTCCGATCTCCTGCTGCGGCTGTCCGATGCGGCGGAGAAAAGTGATTCCCTATTCTACGTTCCTTCGGGAGGAATCGGTGGTCTCGATGCTCTGGCCCAGGCAATGTGCGGGAAGGTCCACTCGGTGACGATGACGTCGAGGAAGCCTCCCCGGGCCTGGAAGGGAATCGAATACGTGGACAGAATGGAAGTTAATCTGGATTCCCTGGAGGAACCATTCATCCTTTACGAGGGACCGGCCAAAGACTGCGTGAGGGAATTTCCCCAGAATATAAACATTGCAGCCGCCCTGAGTCTGGCGGGCGTGGGCTTCGACGATACCAGGATCGAAATAGTCGCCGACCCCACCGTGACGGTAAATAAACATGAAATTGTCTGTGAGGCGGAATCCGGGAGATTCAGTATCGTAATGGAAAACGCCCCGGTTCCCGAAAACCCCAAGACGACATATATGGCGTGCCTGAGCGCCGTGGCAGCGGTGCGTCGCCTCCGCGGCAATGTTCGCATCGGTACCTGAACGCGTGGAGAAGTGCGATTCTCCGATGACCAACTTCCCGCCGTATCGTCAGTGTGCAAAGTGCGAGGATAAGCCGTACGAGTGTGGCAAATGCCAGCGGGTGAAACCGGTTGCGAACGATACGATGACTACTCCGGATTATTGGCAGAAGACGGCATCTCCTGGATTGTGAATGGTCCGAATCTAGGGGATGTCCTCAACCTCTTCGAGCCATCCATGTCGACGCAGTACGGAAAGGGCCAAACGTTCCGCCGTCGTCACGAATTCCGCACACTTCATCTTGCGTTCCGGGCTGGAGAAATAGGTTTTGCGTTCGTCTGCTTCGCAGAACATGTCTTCGACGGGAATGAGACGGTTACAATCTCTGGCCCCGTGTTCTCCCTCGAAAAGCGCGAGGAGTTCTCCGACCATACGTTTGAAGTCACCTCCGCGCCTGGTATCGTAGGATCTCAGCTGTGCCCGGGCCCCCATGCCCATGACGGCGCCGGTGAGGGCTCCACATACGTCGCCACTTCCACCGATTCCACCACCAAAGCCAGCAGCGAGACTATTGCAGGCGTCAATTTCGCCGATTACTCCGGCGAGTACAGATTCGGCACAGTTATACTCGCCGGACAAGAAGACGTCTCGGGCGTTCATAGGCTCTCCCTACTCTCAAATTGATCGGTAATGAACACACAGATTCGCCACGCGGTCATTACATTTCCTGCCCGTGGCCGCCACTTCACCCGGAGGTCCGCCGGATCCATATGATTTGGCAGACATTAGATATCCCCTGGGATGGATAAAAGAAACGGGATCGCGACCTCTTTCCCGGGGGAGAATCTGTCGGGTAACATGGGGGAGGAGCCTCCTGGAGGGAAGTGGTTGATCATCGAATCCGATCGGAATAACTCCGTTAGCATGCTCACTGTGAGGTTGATGTTTTTGCTCATCGCGTCGGTGGGGTATCTTTATCTCTCCGGACTCTGGGCCGTCGCGGTATCCTCGCAGAGCCCCACTGCGGTCGTTTTGAACATTTTGCGCCTTCTGTTGCCGGCGATAGGAGGTACGCTCGCGGCGGGGATGGGGGAGAGATGGACTCGGTCGACGCCGGGATCACTGCTTTTTTGGGGATTTACGGCGGCCTGGATCCTGATCGTATTCCTTCCCACCCTGGGTGTTCCGATACCCGGTATAAGGATGTCGGCGATACCGGGAATGGTTTGTTTGCTCGGATGGTTCGCCGGCCTGAGCCCCACGGTACCCGAGGAACGATTCGACTGGGGGCGGATCGTCGCGTTGGTTGCGATCGCCGTTGCCGCTCTCATCGCCCACAATTTCCTGGTGGGAGATTGGCAGATGCACATAGTAAGTGGAGTCGGCGGAGCATTCCTTAGGCTCCTGGGGGGCGTGGTGGCTCTATTTGCCGCGGGAGCCCTCTTCGAAGTACTCGCTCCCGGGGGAGATATCGCCGACGGGCGACGGGTTGCCCTCGTGGCGATGCTGTTGTGGCTGGTTCCACTGGTAACGATCGCCTACGACCTGGTCACACTCGATATAACGAATACGGTTTATGGCATGGCGCCGTGGCCGGATACCTGGAGGGCATTTTATGCTCCCATCATGTTGGCGATAATCAGCGGGCCGGTGGGCACCATGGCGGTTCGAGGATTTAGGGCAGGATCTTTTCACGAAGACGACGGTCCATTCCCCGGATAAGGCGAATGGACCGATGGAATCTAAGCGCGCGGCAGCGACGATACGTAGGCGCGAATTCTCATTCGATGTCGACATCCACAATCTGGCCGCGCAGGGATTCCTTCAGTGGCAGAGATATCCTGAGGACCCCGTTATCGAAGCGAGCCTTAATGCTCTCCACCTTCTCCACCTCGGGAGGCACCGGGAAGGTGCGCTGGAACCGCCCGTACCGGCGTCCCATGTGGAGGTAGTCGTCGGTGTTAACTTCCTCATCACGCTGGATTTCGCCTTTGACGATCAGACGATCGTTCTCGATGCGTACGCTGATGTCATCCTTACTCAATCCCGGCAGTTCGATGTCGTAATGGAGGGCATTATCCTTTTCGTAAATATCCGCCCTTCCGAGGGCCGTACCGAACAAACCTTCTCCGGTCAAATCACCGAAAAGCCGTTCGAAACGATCTGGCATCTTCAAAGCGTCTTCCCAAAGGCTTGGGAGCAGAGACATATCTCGATCCCTCCTTATCGATATCTGAAGGTCTTCGATCATCTTTGATTAGCACTCTCCTTAGGGGAGTGCTAATTCACTTATTATTATGGTTCGCTCACGATTTTGAGTCAACATTTCCATATGGCAATGTGAGATCCTGAATACGGATTGGGAGCGATATACTACAAATAGAATCTCAAGATATCCTGTGGCGCTTCTGCACACGAAGTCTCACACCCTCGATCGCTTCGCGGGTTCTCGGGTTCTCGATATCCGGTGGGGGAATTCCTTCTTTTTTGGGTAAGGTAAGCTCAGAGGCGAACTTTTTGTGTCGGGATTCGTCTGTAGATATGCGTGTCAGAGATGGGAAAAGATTTCCGCAATGTCAGGTCATAGTTGAATTGAAAGGGGTATCAGGTATGTTTAAAAAGATTACGGCAGCAATGTTATGCACGGTGTTTCTGTTCGCGGTCGGGGCGGGAGGAGTATTCGCAGCGGAGCACGAGATCGATTGGGAGATCGTGGATTCGGAGGACGCCCCGCAAGAGGTCCAGACGTGGCTCCAATCCAACGTCGAAGAGAGAGGTGTCTATCTCCTCGGTGCCGGTGATGTGTGCTACCTACTCATAAGCTGGGGTGAAAAACCCACCGGCGGTTACGTCCTCGACGTCGAGGACGTCGGGTGGCATCTCGAAGAAAACGTCCGAGTTAACGTCAATCTCAGTGAACCCGATCCCGATGACGTCGTGACGCAGGCACTGACCTACCCTCACGCGCTGCTCGCGCTGGAGAACGGTGACGAGACCGTAATGGTCAATTTCACTGGCGCCGACTGGTTAGAAGGGGAAGTTGCCGAGGTATCGGAAGATGATCCCTCCATAGTGCTGCGGGCCTTGACTGGCGAAGAAGAAGTCGCGCCAAATCCGCTGAGAGTGGAGGGTCGGGCCCGCGTTTTCGAGGCCACTTTCCAGGTGGTGGTGGAGGACGGACATTATCATCTCAGTGCGGATACTCTCACGGCGGCCGTGGCCGGTCCCGAGTGGGCCGAGTTCGCCCTGGTCATACCCTACGCCGCCCCGACCAATCCCAGCGGCATGCTTATCGGATCATACACGGATGCGCAATCGGGGGATTTGGTGGAAGAGGCACAAGTTCCGCTGTCCTTCGGTAACGCTTCGGAACCGCTGGATGACATTCGGGGTCACTGGGCCGAAGCGTCCATACGTCTCGGAGTCTCGGCGGGCTTCATAGATGGTTATCCCGAGGGCGATTTCCGTCCTGAGAACCGGGTCACGCGCGCGGAGTTTCTCAAGATGCTCGTCGCCTCGCAGACCGATCGGGAGGACGAAAGTGACGCCTCCGTACCCTTCGAAGATGTGTTGGGACACTGGGTTGAACCGTATATGAGATGGGCAGTTCAAGAGGGATGGGTTCCCGAGGGAGAATTCGGTGATGCCTTCAGCCCTAATTCCGTCATAACCCGGGAAGAGATGGCACTGTTGTCCGCGATGGCCGCCGGTCTCAGCGCCTCCGAAGAGGCTCCCGATTTCGCCGACGCGGAGGATATCGATGAGGGTATTGCTGGCTGGGTACAAGCTGCCTCCGAAGAGGGCCTGCTCGTCGGATATCCCGACGGCACTTTCGCGCCAAAGTCCGGTCTGAAGCGTTCTGAAGCGGTCACGGTAGTATGGCGTGCCGTACGGCATCTGGATGAGTGATAGATCCAGCCAGGACTCTCCAGTGGTATCGAGGTAGCGTATCGGTGTGAAATGTCGCGTTCTTTAGAGAGAGATGACGCGAAGGCAGGCAAATAGATAAACGGCAGCGTCCCTAGGGACGCTGCCGTTTTGTTCGAAGCCTACACTATTAGAAGGGGAAAGAAGAACCTTCGTCGTCGATGACCTTGATGTTCGTGGCCTGTAGTCCCTTGGGGGACTCGACGATCTCGAAGCTTACCCGCTGGTTTTCCTCGAGCGTCTTAAAGCCTTCCTGATCGATCTCCGAGAAGTGGGCGAAGACGTCGTCTCCGTCCTCTCTCTCGATGAAACCATAACCTTTTGCCGCGTCGAACCATTTAACTGTTCCTTCTGGCAATCCTATACCTCCGTACGAGCGACTAGCTGCCTTCCACGCACATTATTCGGGAAGGATGAAGCGTGGCAACCTCGCCCAAATTATTCTTGGATCTCTTAAAGATCCACTGTACCTCTGTTGCTTCATCCCGGCACAGTCTAAATGCATTGTACTCCATGACTCGCTGTTGCGCAACAGTCGACGAGCAACTCGACGAGCAACTCCCAGATATCTTCCACCAAAAGAAGGACTGCCAAAACCAATTGACGAATCTCCAACACAAGACCTCATCCTTTCCTTGGGCGGGATTACGTTTGCGAAACAACTACAACCGGGTGAGGTCTTCTTCTACCCAATCCCCACCACACCTACTAAAACTTTACACTTACCTCGGCTCGTTGCCCGGGAGAGTTCGCTTTTGGTGCCTAACCCCCTGAGCGCTTAGCGCGGAGGAGTCAATCCCGCCGGATGCGGAAAGCATCTTGCAGGTGCTCCCGAGTGGTCGGGTCAAAATCTCGAAATGCCGGCGCCCCCTCTCCATCGTACCCCAGGGTGTCTTCGAAGGTTCGGTGTTCCGATCTGTAGAATATGCCGATCGGTATTTCCTCGCCCCAAACTTCCGCGAGTCTCCTGGCCTCCTCCAGGTCCGAGATATCGTGACTCTCGTCGATCTTTCTCACGCGCTCCCGATACCAGGCAAAGGTGTTGTGGCGGTTGAAAGTTACGCAGGGCTGCAGTATGTCCAACAGAGCATAACCGCGGTAGGTAATCGCCGCCTTCATTAATTCCTTCAGGTGGTCGGGATCTCCGCTGAATCCTCGGGCCACGAATCCGGCACCGGCCGCCAGCGCGATATATAGGGGGTTCAGCGGCGAGCTCTTCACTCCATCCGTTTGCACGGGGGTCTGCATGCCCGGATCGCTGGTGGGACTCGCCTGGCCTTTGGTCAGGCCGTAAATCTGGTTATTGTGCACGAAATGGGCCAGGTTGGGGTTTCTCCGAACGTTGTGCAGGAAATGATTCCCACCCTCCCCGTAGGTGTCTCCGTCGCCCGATTCCACTATACAGACCAGGTTGGGATTGGCTACCCGTGAGCCCAATGCTACGGGAAGAGCGCGGCCGTGAAGACCGTTGAATCCATTTACCCGAACGTAATGGGGAGTTTTCGCCGCCTGCCCGATGCCGGAACATATCAACACTTCGTGGGGCTCCAGTTCGAGTTCCGCGAGGGTCTCTTCGAGTGTTTTTAGGATGGCGAAATTGCCGCATCCGGGGCACCAGGCCGGGGTGTCCACTCCCTTCGTGAAAGGGTTAGACATATTGTGCTACCTCCTCTTGGATATCTTGCGGTGTGAACGGTCTTCCATCGTAGCGCAAGATGCTGTGGTCGAATTGCAGTCCAGTCTCACGGCGCACCAAATCGGCCAGCTGAGCGGTGTAATTTGCTTCGACGCATATGCTCATAGATGCTCTTTGGACCATCTCTTCGAGTCTTTGGGTCGGTAAGGGCCATAGGTCGGTGAAATGTAGATGACCGACGGACGAATCCTGTCCTTCGAGCCGCTGGCGCGCCTCGCGTAGCGCTCCGTAGGTAGAACCCCATCCGATCAGCAATAGATCCGGATCGTCGGGACCGATATACGTGGGTTCGTCCATCGCCTCGGCCAGCCGTGCCGATTTGGACATGCGCTTTCGCATCATGGCCCGTCGCGTCGAGGCATCTTCGACGATGAATCCCCGTTCGTCGTGTTCGTCGGAATCTACCAGGACGACCTCGCCGGGGAATTGACCGGGTATCGCCCGGGGAGAGATCCCGTCTTCGGCCAGGCGATACCGGGCGTAGGGTTTCTCCAACTCGCGGGCGAGATATCTGTCGTGGGAGAGTTTTCCGAAATCGAACGGGGGAATAGTTCGAGCGGTGTCGGCGAAGTTTTGATCCGATAGGAATATGACCGGAATCTGAAATTGGTCCGCCAGGGCGAAAGCCTTGTTGAGCCGGTAGAAGGCGTCCTCGAGGTGGGTGGCCGAGGTTACGACGCGGGGAAATTCTCCGTGTCCCGCATCGATCACGAAGGAGAGATCTCCCTGGTCGGTGCGAGTGGGAAAACCGGTCGCCGGCCCGGGGCGCATAGCCAAAACGATCACCGCCGGCGTTTCCGTCATTCCCGCGAGAGATAATCCTTCCACCATGAGAGAAAAGCCTCCGCCGGAGGTCGCCGTCATGGCTCGTATACCGGCGTAGGAGGCGCCGAGCACCGAATTGATCGCCGCGATCTCATCCTCGGGCTGCTCCACTACTACCTCCGAGTCGCGCAGTGAAGCAAGGTAAGTCATGATTCCCGTGGCCGGGGTCATGGGATACGCGGAGTAGAAACGACAGCCACTGGCAGCGGCCGACATGCCCAGAGTTTGATTCCCGTCGAGAAAGATGGGGGATTGCTCTTCGGGGTCGGGTGGATCTATGGCAAGGGGAGTCCACTGCACACTCTCATATCCGGAAAGTAGGGCCTCGACGTTTTGTTCTCCCACCCTATCCTTGTGCGAGAAAGTCTCCAACAGTATGTTCTCAGCCCTTCGGGTGGACAGTCCGAGCAGGGCCAGGGCGGCACCCAGTGCCACCGTGTTGGCCATGATGCGTCCCCCGGCATCGCGCGCCAGCCGGTCGATGGACACCGCAACTCCCCTGTCGTCATCCGATTTGAAGTGCTTTGGATCGTAGACGAACACACCATCTTCATCCAGTTCATCCAGGTGTCGTGAGTAAGTTTCCTCATCGAGACAAAGGAGGAGGTTACAGCGATTTTCGAAGGCCCAGGGGGTGTGGGCGGCGGCGCGCAATATGGAGAAGTTGTGACCGCCCCTCACCCGCGACATGTAGTCTTTGGTGGAAAGGACTCCATATCCCTCGGCGGCGAGGATATGGCCGAGGGATGCCGCCAGCGTGTCCATTCCCTGGCCGGCCGCCCCTCCTATCATTATGTGTATATCCATTTTGATCCATCCCTTCAAGTGCACAAGATATACGCATTTTTACCACGCAAACCGGGTTGCTCAAACCGAAGGTCCGGGGAGGGGATTGATGGGGTCGAAGCGAAGCGCGAGTTAATGCATTGCGGGAGGGTTGGTCGTCATTATGCGAATTCTACATACCTCTGATTGGCACCTCGGAAGGACGCTGGAGGGCAGATCGCGCGCCGGCGAGCAGGAGGCGATGTTGGAAGAGATCGCCTCTTTGGTGGAAGAATGCCGGATCGATATGTTGCTGGTTGCGGGAGACGTGTTTGACGCCTACAATCCTCCCGCGGCCGCCGAAGAAATGTACTACCATTATCTCGAGCGTTTCGCCTCCGCGGGGCGGACGGCCGTGGTGGTGGCGGCGGGCAATCACGACAGCCCGGAGAGAATCCGGGCGGCAAATCCGCTCGCAGTTCGACACGGCATATCTTTGTTCGGTCTACCGGGAGAAAGACTGGGAACGACCGCACCGGTAGGGCGCATCCGGCGAATCGACGCCGGTTTGGGTTGGACGGATATCCGCATCGCCGACGAAGTGGTCCGGATCGTGGTCCTTCCCTATCCCTCGGAGGTACGGTTAGGCGAGGTATTGAGTCGCGAGATGGATGCCGAGATCCGCCGTGCCGCGTACTCGGATAGAGTGGCCGCCCTCCTCAGGAGTGCTCTCGACGAGCGGCCGACCTGTTCGCCGCGCCTTATGATGGGGCACATCTACGTTGCGGGGGGTTCGGAATCGGAATCCGAAAGACCCATACACATCGGGGGAGCATTGACCGTAGACCGGGATGCGATACCCCCTGAGTTCAGCTACGTCGCCCTGGGACACCTGCATCGACCCCAGCGGGTGGGAAGAAATGAGAAGTGCCGCTACAGTGGCTCGCCGCTGGCTTTCAGTTTTTCCGAGACCGGTGACTCCCGGGAAGTGGTCATGGTCGACCTTCAACCCGACGGAGATGCCGAGGTGGAAAGAATTCCCCTGAGTTGTGGGCGTCCCCTGTTGCGAAGGCGCGTGCGGGGATGGGAAGAACTCACGCGGGTGGTTGAGGACGCCGAGGGCGCCTGGTTGCAGGTGGACGTGGAGCTCGATGAGCCGCTCAGTCCGGCACAGCTGGGAGAACTCAGAAGGGAAAACCCCCACGTAGTCATAATACGGGTGCTGCTACCCCAATCCGAGGCGGGCGAAGATCGCAAACCCCTTACCGAGCTAAGCCTCCAGGAGAGATTCGCGCGGTTTTATGCGGAGCGGGAGGGTGGGGATCCGCCCGAGGAACTCGTGGATCTCTTCTTGCAGTTGGTGCAAAGGGAGGAGGGTGAAGAGCAATGAGGCCGGAATTGCTCGTTTTCTCCGGATTGCACAGTTATCGGGACAGGCAGACGCTGGACTTTCGTTCCCTGGGAGCCGACGGTCTGTTCGGAATATTCGGACCCACCGGAAGTGGCAAATCGACCATTTTGGATGCCATAACCCTGGCCCTTTATGGTTCCGTCGATCGGGCTTTGTTGCGAACTCGCGGGATCATAAACCTGGCGGAAGAATCCGCCGAGACTTCGTTTACCTTCCGACTGGCGAACGAGCGGTACCGGGCAGAGCGAATCTTCAGCCGTGATCCTGGAGATCGAGACAGCGCACACTGCGACCATGCGAGGTTGATTCGAGACCCCGAAGGTGAAGATGAAGTCCTCGCCTCGGCGGCCAAGGCGACGACGGGCGCCGTGGAGGAATTGTTGGGACTCAGCTCCTCCGAATTTGCTCGGGCAGTGGTATTGCCCCAGGGAAAATTCGATCAATTCCTGCGCCTGACCGGAGGGGAGCGGGCACGCATGCTGGAACACATCTTTCGCCTCGAAATGTATGGGGATCGCCTGGCGACGCGGGCGAAGGGTTATACGCAACGAGTGTCGGGGGAGATAGATTCGCTGGATCGCGCGATGACGGAATTGGGAGATTGTTCATGCGATCGACTCGTGGATCTCCGCGAAGAATATCGCGAAACCTATCTCGAGTACCGCGAGGCGGTGCGCGATACCGAAGAATTGGCGAAGACTCTAGAAGAACTCAAGAAACTGCACGATATGACCGAAGATTTGCATTGCGCCGATGAGAAATTGCGGCAACTAGGAGCACGAGAGGAACGAATCTCGCATCTGCGGGAAAGATTGCGGCAGGGGCGGAGCGCCGAGACGATGCGCTCGGTGTTGAATCGGGTCAAAGACCAGCGAAAAAGAGTCGGGGAATTGGAGGCGCAAAAGCGGAATCTAAAACGAAAACTGCAGCGCGCAGTTTCGGTATACGAGCGGGTGTTGCGAAGGTACGAAGAGGGACGGGCCGAGGGCCAGGAGCGATTGCGGGATCTGGAGAACCTCTCCGATCGTCTGAGGCGGGTGACCAAAGACGCGGAGGAGCTGGAAAATCTGCACGGCCGATTGGCCGAAGTAGACGAGAACTGCCAGGAGCTCGAAGAAGAAATCTGCCGATTGAAGAAGCATCGTGCAGACCTTGCCGATCGCCGGACGCGGCATAATCTTACCGCGGAGGAGATGGATGCGTCGCGGGCGGAGATTGAGTTTTCCGAAGCGGAGGAGGAAGAGCTCGGTGCCCTGCGAGATGCGAGTCGGCGTTTCGGAGAAATCGGTGAGGAACTCGTGGAGGTGGAAGAATCTTTGCGTCGCGAGGCCGAATCCTGCCGGCGGCAGCGGGAGGAAATTGTGACGCTTTACCGGGAGATGGATCCCGAGACATCGATCGCGGAACCCGAGGAAATGCCCGCCGCAGCGAAGCAATTGCTGGAGGCTGCCACTCTCCAGGTAAGTGAGGCTGAGGAGGAATGGCGCGAACGGTTCGTGCGCCAAACCGCCGCCGAACTGGCCGTACGCCTGCGCCGAGGAGAGCCATGCCCCGTATGTGGGTCCCGCGAACATCCGAATCCCGCGCGGGAATCGTCCTCCGAGGACGGGGAAGGAGAAGAGCACCTGCGAGCTGCGCGGGAACGACGGGAACGTATCGATACCTGGCACCGAAAGATCATCACTCGCTGTGACCGCTGGAAGGCCCTCCGGGATAGGGCGTTGCAACTACGCGAGGAATACTCCTCTTTGCGTCGTCGTCGTCGGGAACTTCGAGAAACCTTCGGCGGAGCGGATGGAAGCGATCCTGCAACTCAGTGGCGTAGAGTTTGCGATCGAAGAGAGAGGCGAATGGATCGGGTGAAAACTCTGCGCGAAAGTGCCAAGAGAACGCGGAGACAACTGGGAGAGATCCGTGAAGACATGGCACGCCTCGATCGAGAGTTGGAGCAATCGGAGACGCAGCTGCAAGACGTCCGTCTGGAACGGGAGAGATTGAGGTCTCGTGGCGGCGCACTGCGAGATGCCGTCGCGGAGGTGGCCGGCTCGGAGGCACCCGCGAAACTCAGAGTCCGCGTATGCGAGGAGGCAGCGCGATTGCGTCACAGCCTCGAGACCGCCGAGCGCGCGGAGGCGGAGGCCCGCGACTATCGCGATCGAATGCAGGGGGAGCTGCAAGTCGTAAAAGCCCGCCTGGAAGATGCCAGCGAGTCTCTCGTGGCGGGCGAAGAGGAACTCCGTCACGGCATAGAAAAGGCCTCATTTGCCGACGAAGAGGGACTTGAGAACTGTTTGCTCGAGCCCGGCGAGGACGAACTCCTGGAGCGCGAGATCGTAGAATATGGTCGCAAGAAAGATACCCTTCGTGCCGAGATCGATCGGCTGGAGAAGACCCTGGATGGACGTAGAGTCCGGCGAGAAGAACTGGATGCGGCCGCCGCAGATCTCGAGGCAGCTCGCCAAAGACTGGACGAACTGACACGCCGCAGGGGCTCGACGTCGGATGCATTGCGCCGAATGGTCGGCAACCGCAGGCGGCATCGCGAATTGAACGAGGAGAAGGAATGCTTACGCCAACGTCGCGATACCGGGGAACATCTGGTCTCACTGCTTTCGGGACGAAAGCTCGTGACTTTTCTCGCCTCCGAGCATCTCGCCGACATGACGGACGAGGCTTCGCGGCGCCTGCGCCAGTTGACGGGGGGAAGATTCGGTTTGGAGATGGACGAATCCTCGGAATTTGCCGTTCGAGATGAGCACAACGGTGGACTGTTGCGTCCGGCGGGAAGTCTGTCGGGAGGGGAGACGTTTTTGGCGTCCCTGTCTCTCGCGCTGGCCCTGTCCTCCAAGATCCAGTTGCGCGGGCGCTATCCCCTCGGATTCTTCTTTTTGGACGAAGGGTTTGGCACCTTGGACGAATCGCGGCTGGAAGTGGTTATGAATTCTCTGGAGAGATTGAAGGATAATGAACGCATGGTGGGTTTGATCAGCCACGTCGCCGAGATCAAGCATCGTCTGTCCCGTTTTGCAGAAGTGATCCCGCCCGGCCATGCAGGTCAGGGAAGTAAAGTGGTTACCCGTGGTTTGCCGGGCTATTAGTCCGAAATCCGGCGACAAAGCTCCCTCAATACGACGATAATTGACACGAAGATCTCTTCGCGTCTATAATTGTCCCACGATGGTGAGGTATGTTGGGATCATCCGTGTCACCCGGGAGGAGGCAAAGTTTATGACTGTGCCGCCCTTTGTCGTACCAAAGGATCGAGTCATCATATTGTCTTCGGGGGCCCAGGATCGCATTTCACTTACCGATGCCGTAACCGCCGTATTGAGACACCTCAACGCCGACTGGGGTCAGGTCAACGACAGCGACAGGATGATGAACGACTTCAACCTGGCTCGAAAGGGTATGCTCTTTTCGGAATACCTGACGGACGACGATACGAGGTTTTGGGTGATAACGGAATCGGGACATAAGAGGACGATGGTGATGCTTCCACGGGAGTATGGAAAAGATGATGTCGACGATCGAACCGGATATATCCTCCACGGTGTAATGCGCCGGGATGATGGTTGCACCGGGTGATCCCGGGTCCACGAAAATCGTACGAGAGAATCTGAGCGAGACTGGGTGTCGTGATATCCCCACGTCCGGATTTGCATTCGCATCCGGACAAAGGCCGGGGGATGTCACGGCACCCGCGTTTATACTGCTCCGCCGGACGGATGTCGGTCATGTCTCTTCCCCCAAGGGAGCAGGATATCGCGACTTTTGGTCGTAGTCCTTCGGGGAAACCCAATTGGGCGCAACGAGAAAGGGAATGGGGGTGGTACCGTGGCGGTAAAGGCGAAGGTAGCCGCCCGGTATATCGACGAAAATGGCGACTTCATAGCCGAAGTGGCGGATGAGCTTTGGGAATTGGCTGAGGTTGCCCTCCGCGAGTTCCAATCTGCGGAGTATCTGGCCGAGAAATTGGAAGAGGAAGGATTCGAAGTCGAGCGAGGGGTAGGGGGATTGCCGACGGCGTTTTTGGCCAGCTGGGGTAGCGGAAAGCCCGTGGTGGGCTTTTTGGGCGAGTACGATGCCCTGGCCGGAATGTCGCAAAAGCCCGTGCCACACCGCGAACCGTTGGTGCCGGGGGGAGCAGGTCAGGCCTGTGGTCACAACTTGCTGGGAGCGGGAGCCTTCGGAGCGGCGATAGCGTTGAAGCGGCAAATGCAGGACGAGAATATGGATGGAACGGTGCGCTTTTACGGCTGTCCCGCCGAGGAAAACCTGTCTGGTAAAGCATTCATGGCCCGCGACGGCATTTTCGACGATTGTGATGTCTGTCTAACCTGGCATCCCGGGGCCCTGAATAGGGTTCGCAACACTTCCTCGCTGGCCAACAATGCCGTCAATGTCACCTTTCTGGGGCAGTCTGCCCACGCGGCGGGAGAACCCCAAAACGGGCGCAGCGCCTTGGACGCGGTACAACTTATGAACATAGGCGTGGAATTCCTTCGGGAGCACATGCCGCAGCAGGCTCGAATTCACTACGTGATAACCGAGGGTGGCGGACAGCCCAACGTGGTTCCCGATCGCGCCAAAGTGTGGTACCTCGTTCGGGCTCCGCAAAGACACGAAGTGGATGATCTGTACGAACGCGTTCTCAACTGCGCCGGCGGTGCGGCGCAAATGACCGATACCGATTACGAGCTGGAATTGCTCAAAGCGATATGGAACGTGTTGCCCAACGCGCCGCTCGAGGACTTGCTCGAGGAATGCATGAATAGAGTGGGTCCTCCCCAATTCGATGAAGAAGAACGGGACTTCGCCAAAAAGATCATAGCAACGTTCCCCGAGGGAAGAGTGGAGTCGTTCCTCGAGGGCCAGTATCTGACGGAAGAACAAATCGAACAGCTCAAAGACCGCGAGTTAAATGACACCGTCTTGTCCCGTTCTCCCGTGCGCGGAGAACCCAAAGGATCGACGGACGTCGGCGACGTCAGCTGGTGTGCCCCCACGGCCCAATTCACGACCGCATGTAATGCCCTGGGGACGCCGGGCCATTCCTGGCAGTACGCCGCCCAGGCCGGTATGGGCATCGGTCGAAAGGGTGCCCTTTTGGCAGCGCGAGTCCTGGCCGAAGCGGGTTACGAGGCGATGACCAATCCGTCCTGGATCGAAAAGGCGCGAGCGGACTTCGAACGAAGAACTGGGGGACGCAGCTATCGTTCTGCCATGCCCCCCGGACACGAGCCCGCTTTCGACCAATTCAGTGAAGAATAGTACCGATCCGGGGCGATCTCTCGGTCGCCCCGGAAGGACTCCACCCCCGCATGCGAGAACTGTTTTACCATGTATTACCATCTCACGACGCGGCAAAGAAAGATAGCGGCGATCGCTCTCGTCTTTTTGGGCTTCGGCCTGTTCTTGCGAATCCGTGGTCCAAGATGGGACTCTCTCACTTCACGATTTCCCGAGGATCGGATAATGACCTCGCTTGGGGCGGAGGAGCTTCCCGAGAGCGAATCTGGAGGGCGCCTGCGAGTTCACGTGGTGGGCGCGGTGGCTCGACCGGGCGTCTATTCCCTTCCCGAGGAAGCGAGGGTCGAGGACGCACTGAAGAAAGCGGGTGGTCCTCTCTCCACCGCCGATCCGCACGCTCTAAACCTGGCTGCCACAGTCGCCGACGGGGATCGAATAGAGGTTCCACGAGAGAGTGGGGACGTCCCGGGCGAAGCGGGGGACGGGCCGGTGAACATAAATGTCGCCGATTCCGAGGAATTGCAGCGCCTTCACGGTATCGGCCCTGCGCTGGCGGAAGAGGTAATTGCACTGCGGCGGCGGCGGGGGGAGTTTGAGGCGGTGGAAGAGCTCCTCGAAGTACCCGGTATCGGTCCGGTAACCCTCGAAAGAATTAGGGACGAGATTACTCTCCGGTGATCAAAAACCTTTCAGGGCGACCAGCAGAATTATTGTGGCTGCTACGGAGATGGCCACCGGGTAGTAGATCTTGAAGACTTTTCCGAGGGACACCCCGAAATAGTGGTTCGTGAGAATCTGGCAAAGGTGCAGAGGCGAGATTAGGTAAGCCAGGAACGCCGATGAGTATATCAGGAGCACGTAGGTTTCGGCGTTGGCGCCGGCGGCCCGGGCCGCCGGTATTATGAGGGGGAACAATACCGCAATCGTACTCGCGTGGGAGGCCGATATGTAACCGATCACCACGGCGAGTAGGCCGGCGACCAAATAGAGGGGTACCCCGGCGTCCATCATGGAAGCCATCAATTGGTTGAATGCAGTCGTTTCGTTGACGGAACCGCGGAATACCATTATGGCGGCCATGGTGCCGACCAGGGAAAAGTCGATTCCGTCCCACATCATCCCGGGTATCTCTTTAGGAGATAATTGTCGGGAACTGTTCAAGAACAACATCTGTACCAGCGCCACCGACAGGCCGACCATCAGCGAGATGGCCAGATGCAGGCGAAAACCCATGTAGAGGGCCAGGCCGACGATCAAAGGTGACGCGTAACGAAGGAAGGTGACGAAAGCTGCCCGGAAACTATCCTCTTCGAGGCCGGGACCGGAGTCTTCCGGTAAGTCGGTCAGACCGGGCCGCAGGATGAAGATGTAGCCCGTCACCATCATTACCAACGTCAGGGGCCAGTGCATGGCGATCATCTCGTAAATCTCGATGTCGACCAATCGCGAAGCCATTATGTACGTGGGGAGGAAAGGAAATATGAAATACCAGCTGTGTCGGAATATTAGGTTGGCCGCGGACTGGCGTTCCGGTGACAGTTGAATCTGTTTGCCCAGCCCCCACACCATTGGTGCGGATACTATGGCGCCGCCAGTCATGGGCATACAGCCCACGAGACCGGGTATGAACATCAGGGTCAGGGCATCACTGCGAAGCAGCACTCGCAGCGAGTCTACCATTTTGTCGAAGTAACCACATTTCTGCAGGACGTGAGACATGATAGTTATCGCGGCGACTATAGTCATGAGGTCCATCGTGTCCCGGTGCGTAATCGCCTCGCCGACCACCTGGGCGATGCGGATCGGTGCCGCTCCGGCGAATACGAGCACCACCAGAGATGCCATAAGCATGGCGGCCCAAAGTGGCACACGCCGGTTGATCATTACCATCAGGCCAACGAAAGCTATCAGGATGCCTACGAGCTCCATGCGGATTATCTCCCATCCCGGAAATATTTCGAGCTACGAATTTCAACACGGATATGCTATCACTTGGGAAGAGGTCTGTGAAGAAGCGGGACAGGAGTGTTCTCGGAGGAAGTCGAAGATGCTTGGGTGACTCACGCAATGAATCGCTTCGTCCGGCGGGAGGGTGAACAGCGTACCAATTATGGCAAACGTGAAAAAGAATCGAGACACATTGTCCGCTCGCGTGCTCAACGTCCGATATTCCTCGCCCGATTCCCTGTGGAAAGTGGTTTCGGTCGAAAGTGACGCGGGGGTTGCCACCGTAGTCGGGGAATTTCACGAGATAGAGGAAGGCCTGGAATATACTTTCGAGGGACGCTGGGACGTTCATCCGAAGTTCGGCGAACAGTTTCGCGCCGAAAGTTATCGGCCGAGTCCACCGACGACTCGTCGGGGTATGATAGCCTATCTTTCCAGTGGGCTGATTCGAGGTATCGGCCCGAAGATGGCGGCCCGGATAGTGGAGCGTTTCGGCGAGGATACATTCGACGTGATCAGCAATTCTCCCGGCCGACTGTTGGAAGTGCCCGGGATAGCGGAAAAGAAGAAGGAACAGCTGATCGATTCTTTCGAACAACATAGAAATCTACAGGAGGTCGTCACCTACCTCACCGGATTGGGACTGACGGCGAACATGGCCGTAAAGCTCTATGAAGAGTACGGTGACGATACCGTCGCGGTAATCCAGGGTGATCCCTACAGGCTCACCAGAGACATTTTCGGCATAGGTTTCAAGAGGGCCGACGCCATCGCCTCCGCGGCGGGAGTCGATCCGCGGGCACCGAGCCGGTTGCGGGCTGCCCTCGTCTACGTTCTGCGCAGGAGCGCTGAATCCGAGGGCCATACCTATCTTCCTCGCGATGTACTCCTCGAGCGCACCTGTCGGCTCCTCGGCGTGGGGCAGGGTGGTGCTGAACCGGACGTTCCGACGCTGGACGACGTCCGAGGCGCCCTGATCATGTGTGAGAGTACGGGGGAAGTAGTGACGGTGGACGAGGCCATCTACCTGCCCCATTACCTGGAGGCGGAACGCCGGGTTGCCGCACGACTGAGTCACATTCACGAGGCCGGCGCCGTCACGGCACCTTCTTCCGAGTTGATAGCCCGCGCCACGGAAATGGCCGAATCCCGCCTCGGCATCGAATACGCGGAAGAGCAGAAGAAGGCCGTCGCCGGGAGCTTTTCCGCGGGGGTCATGGTGGTCACCGGAGGACCGGGCACCGGGAAGACAACCATAGTCCGGGGCATAATCGAGACCTCAGAATACCTCGCTGGCGGTTTGCGGGTATTGCTCGCCGCTCCCACTGGAAGGGCGGCCCGGCGTCTGGGTGAGGTGGCGGAACGCGAGGCTACCACCATACATCGACTGCTGGGTTACGGATTCGTCGAGGGGCAACCGATATTTCGCAACGACGCGGAAAACCCCCTCGAGGGTGACGTATTGATCGTGGACGAGTCCTCCATGGTGGACATCGAGTTGGCCGCCCACCTGCTCGACGCCATACCGGATTCCATGCGGGTAATCTTCGTCGGGGATGCCGACCAGCTCCCATCGGTGGGGCCGGGAAACTTCCTTCGGGACCTCATCGAATCCCGCGCACTCCCCGTCGTTCGTCTCAGCAGGATTTACCGCCAGGACGAGGTTTCCGACATCGTGATCAATGCCCACCGCATAAATAATGGAGAGATGCCGCGCTTTTCCCCCGGAGGCCAAAGCCATTTCGTCTCCCGCGATGACCCCACGAGCATCTGCAAGGCGGTCGTCAAGCTGGTGGACGACCTCGTCAATCGGGGTCCGTATTCGTTATCCGATCTCCAGGTCCTGAGCCCGATGCACCGTGGCCCGGCCGGCGTCAGCAACCTCAATGCCGCCATACAGGAGCGTATGAATCCCGGTCGACCCACCCTACCCGAGGTCAAGGTTGGTGCGGTTACCTATCGGTTGGGTGATAAGGTCATGTGCCTCCGCAACAATTATGAAAAGGGTCAATTCGGTATCTTCAACGGTAATCAGGGCATCGTGGTAGATGTCCTCTCGCCCGACGAAGAGGAAGTGGACGAGGACACGCTGGAGATCGACTTCGACGGGGAATTCGTGCGCTACGGGCGACGGGAGCTCAACGAAATCACCCTGGCGTATGCGAGCACCGTCCACAAGTCGCAGGGCAGTGAATACCCCGCCGTCATCGCGGTCGTCAGCCTCAGCCATTACGTAATGTTGCAGAGGAATCTCCTATACACTGCGGTAACCAGGGCGCAGAACCTGCTAATGCTGGTGGGACAGGCGAAGGCGGTCGGCATCATGATCGCCAACGATCGGGTCCGCGAGCGCTACTCGCGAATGGCGGATATGCTGGCCGAGGGTAGTTTCACGTAGAGATCGAGAATGGAGGTTATCTCGCACCGGCAATCGGTGGGGGAGGCCGGACCGTGTGACATCGGTCGCATCCATATCGAGATATGTCCAAGATGCAAATGAGAGGTAAAGAGGATTATGCTCACTTCAGCCCCGCCACCACACTATGCGATTAACTCCACAGAGACACCGCCGGGGTGGTTCCCCGAGGTCAACACCTTCCATCCAACATACCCGACCGCCGTCGCGGTCACCCTCGAGGTTGCGAAACTCATTTGATCATGTGAATTGCGTCACTAATTAGATTGTGATATGGTTCACATGGATTGGGAGAGCCGACGCAACGCCGCCGAAAGGGGCGTGCCGGACTCTCCGAGTAATGGAAGCACGATGCATTTTCTTGATTCGAGAGGGTGACGGTATTATGAGTGTCGATTCGAGCAGCAATGCCTCGTCCACAACGCGATGGATCACCCGTACCGCCCTGCTGTTGGCGCTGACTCTGGCATTTCAGATGATCGGGCTGCCGCAACCGGTGACCGGACCGGCCGTAAACGCGATGTTGATCCTCAGTGCGCTAGTCGTCGGACCCGTGTCCGGAGTCATAATCGGAAGCCTCACTCCGGTAATTGCCTTCCAGCGCGGCATCCTGGCGGCTCCGCTGGGCCCGATGATTCCCTTTATTGCCCTGGCTAACGCGGTATTGGTGCTGCTTTTCGCCCTGGTGCGGAAGCGTCAACCGGTACTGGCGGTGGTGGTAGCGGCCGTAGCGAAATTTGCCGTTTTGGCCACGGCAGTTCGCGTGTTCGTCGCGGTGCCTCCGCCCATCGCCGTGGCGATGGGAACTCCGCAACTATTGACCGCACTGATCGGTGGAGGCGTGGCACTTATTGCATATCGAGCCATAGGTCGCATACTGAAGGACTGAAGGCAGATTTATGGCACTCGGTGGGCGAATTCGGTAGGGGTTTCGGCCCCGGTGAAGGGAGAGATATTTCACCATGAATAGTTTCGATGTCTGTCGCTGTACGGAAGTACCCACGCGGCACCTGTCACCGCCCTCGGTCGTTACCTCGGGTGAACGAGGGCAGTTTGACCCGGCGGATCCGGGGGGGCTGATTCCTCTGATGCAGGCCACTCAGGAGGAGTTCGGATATCTGCCGCGGTCAGAAGTTGCCCGCATCGCGGATTATCTGGGATTGTCCGAAGCTCGAGTGTACGGCGTGGCGACTTTTTACAACCAATTTCGTCTCGAACCCCTGGGCAAGAATTACGTTCAGATTTGTACCGGGACCGCCTGTCACGTGAAGGGGGCGGCCGAGATACACTCGGTACTGCGGGCCGAACTCGGCCTGGAGGGTGAGAGTACCACGACCCGAGATGGGCTCTTCACTTTGGATACGGTCGCCTGCCTGGGTGCCTGCAGTATGGCTCCCCTGGTGAATGTCAACGACGAGTTTCACGGACACATGACACCGCAAAAAGCCCTCAAATTGATTCGCGGCCTTCGGTCGAAGGAGCGTGAAGCGCGATGAATCGAGAAGATAGCGGCTACACCACAATCATCGTCGGTACCGGTACCTGCGGATTGGCCGCGGGAGCCCGCCAGATCTACGATTACTTCGCGGAACGGATCGCGGAATCGGGCTCGGAAGATCTCGTCCTCAAAAAGACCGGTTGTCTCGGCTATTGCACCATGGAACCCATGGTAGACGTCGAGTTGCCGAAATGGCCCCGGGTGTCCTTCGGTCCGGTAACACCGGAGAACGTCGAGTTTCTTTGGGACATGATTGCCAGTGGGGGCGCCGTGCCGAAGGACTTCATTTTGGGCACGCACTCTCCGGCGGACGGCATTCATGAACTTCACGATGTCCCGCTGCTTTGGGACACGCCCTTCTTTCGTCGGCAAAAGAGGCTGGTCTTGCGCAACTCGGGCATCATAGATCCGGAATCCCTCGAGGAATACGTGGGGGTCGGAGGGTACGAGGGTCTACGATCTGCTCTAAAGATGTCTCCCAAAGAAGTGATCGAGGAGGTCAGGCGAGCCGGGCTGCGCGGCCGCGGCGGAGCCGGTTTCCCCACCGGGTTGAAATGGCAATTCGCTCACGAAGCGGAAGGTGATGAGAAATTTATCATCTGCAACGCGGACGAAGGCGACCCCGGAGCATTTATGGATCGCTCCATACTGGAAGGTGACCCGCACGCGGTCATAGAGGGTTTGGTCATCGCCGCCTACGCCATCGGAGCCTCGGAGGGGTACGTATACTGCCGCGCCGAGTATCCCCTCGCCATCGCGCGTCTTACGGGCGCGATATCGCAGGCCAAAAGTGCCGGCTATCTCGGAGACGACATCGGCGGCAAGGGATTTTCTTTCAATCTTAAGATTAAAAAGGGTGCCGGGGCTTTCGTCTGCGGTGAAGAGACTGCGCTGATCGCCTCCATTGAGGGAAGACGAGGTATGCCCCGTCCCCGTCCACCCTACCCGGCGCAATCGGGCCTTTGGGGTAAGCCGACCAACATCAACAACGTCGAGACTATCGCGAACGTCCCGCTGATTTTGGGCGGGGGAGCCGAAGCATTTCGTAACTACGGGACGGAGAACAGTCCCGGCACCAAGGTATTCGCTCTCGCGGGGAAGGTTAAGCGAAGCGGCCTGGTCGAGGCTCCCATGGGCATGCCCCTGCGGGATATCATTTTCGATATCGGTGGTGGTGTGGCGGATGACAGGGAGTTCAAGGCCGTCCAGATAGGTGGGCCTTCCGGGGGATGCCTGCCCGAGGAGCTTTTGGATACCCCGGTTGACTACGACTCACTGGTCGAAGTCGGAGCCATGATGGGATCCGGCGGTATGGTGGTCATGGATGAAGATACCTGCATGGTCGACGTGGCTCGTTTCTTCCTGAACTTCACCGCCTCCGAATCCTGTGGCAAGTGCCTACCCTGCCGCGAGGGCGTGGCGCGTTTGCGGGAAACCCTAAACGGTATCGTGAGAGCTCACCGCGACGAATCCCCCGAGGAGAGCCTGCTACGCTTCCAGGGGGTCACGATGATGGAAGAACTCGCGGAAGTCATTCAGGGGACCGCAGCGTGCGGATTAGGCCAGACGGCTCCGAATCCGGTCTTGAGTACCCTCAAGTATTTCCGCGACGAGTACGATGCCCACGTGTTCGAAAGGCGCTGTCCCGCCGGCGTATGCTCTGCGCTGTTGGAGTACTACATCGATCCCGACGTTTGTACGGGCTGCGGCCTGTGCGTGCGCAAGTGTCCCGACGACGCCATAATCGGTGAGAAACGCCACCCGCACTACATCGCGGCGGACAAATGCATAAGTTGCGGTACCTGCCGCCAGTTCTGCCCCTTCGGTGCCATCAAGGTAAGGTAGGAGGAGAGGCCAAATGTCAAAAATAAGGATGACCATAAACGAGAGACCCGTCGAGGTCGAATCCGGTGCCACGATCCTGGAGGCGGCCCGGCGCGCTCGAGTAAACATCCCCACTCTGTGTCATATCGACGGATTGGAGCCCACGGGTTCGTGCCGAATCTGTTCGGTGGAGGTCGAAGGGCGGGCTAACCTGGTACCCTCCTGTGCCGAGCCGGCCTCGGATGGAATGTCGGTTCGTACCAACAGCCCACGGGTCCTGACGGCCCGGCGCCATATGATTCAGTTGCTCCTGGCCAATCATCCCGACGATTGTTTGTACTGCGCGCGGGGTGGAGAATGCGACCTCCAGGACCTCGCCCAGAATGTGGGCATCAGGGAACGCGCCTGGCGACGCGGGAGACACCGGAGTCATCCCGTCGACCGCAGCAGCCCGAGCGTGGTTCGAGACCCGGAAAAATGCATTCTCTGCGGTAAGTGCGTGCGAGTGTGCGACGAAATTCAGGGTGTGGCTGCCATCGATCACGCCGGACGGGGTTTTGATAGTTTTGTCCTTCCCGCCTTCGATGACGAGCTGGCGTCTACGATTTGCGTAAACTGCGGACAGTGCGTCGCCATATGCCCCACCGGTGCCCTGGTGGAAAGAAACGACCTGGCCCGAGTCCGCCACTTCCTATCCGATGAGTCGCTGGTTACCGTGGTGCAGACGGCTCCGGCAGTCCGAGCGGCACTGGCGTGGGAGTACGGTCTATCGGGTCGGGAGGCCGAAGCGAAGATGGTGACAGCGCTGCGGGATATGGGATTCTCCTACGTATTCGATACCCAATACAGTGCCGACCTCACCATAATGGAGGAGGGTACGGAACTTCTGGATCGCATTCGAGAAGGTGGCCCTCTGCCGCTGATAACTTCCTGTTCGCCCGGATGGATCAAGTTCGCAGAGCACTTCTATCCCGAACACCTGGACAATTTGTCCACGTGTAAGTCACCGCAGCAGATGCTCGGTGCCATGGTCAAGAATTACTGGGCGGAAAAGCAGGGGATCTCGCCGAAAGACATACGCGTGGTGTCGGTGATGCCCTGCACCGCCAAGAAGTTCGAGGCGGAGCGCCCCGAAATGGAAACGGTGGGCGGACGAGACGTCGACGCGGTGATAACCACCCGGGAACTGATATCCGCCTTCGCAGAGATGGGTCTGGATTTCGACGACGTGGAGGAGGGCCAATTCGACGGCTTCCTCGGCGCCTCTTCCGGCGCCGGCGCGATATTCGGCACCACCGGTGGAGTGGCCGAGGCGGCATTGCGGACCGTCTATAATCTCCTGGTGGGGGAGAATCCGGGAGCAGATGATTTCTCCGCAGTACGAGGACCCGACGGCATAAAGGAGATAGAGATCTCCCTGCCGGAGGGAGGTTCCGTAAGAGGCGCCGTGGTACACGGGTTGCGTAACGCTCGCCGGGTCATGGACGCCATTTCTTCGGGCCAGGCGAACTACGCCTTCGTGGAGATAATGGCCTGCCCCGGCGGCTGTGTCGGTGGTGGCGGACAACCTTACGGCAACGACCGCGAGCGCACCGCGAAACTGGCGGCAGAATTGTACGAAATTGACGAGACGAGGACGATTCGCTTCTCGCACGAGAACCCGGATGTAATTCGGGCCTATCGAGAATACCTCGAGGCTCCGGGGGGGCCGGAGAGTCACCGGTTGTTACACACCACTTACCGCCCCCGGTCCCGGTATCGGGCGGAGGACGACGACCTGCTTGGCTAGATTCGGGAAGGAGGGTCCAGGATGAGTGTAGTTTTCACGCTGCCCGACAAATGTCGGCGTTGTTACTACTGCGTGCGGGAATGTCCCGTTAAGGCGATACGCGTCATCGGGGGACAGGCGGAGGTCGTGGAAGATCTCTGCATCTCCTGCGGGACATGCCTGCGAGTTTGCCATCAAAAGGCCAAAACCTACCGCGACGATGTGCCGCGATTGGAAAAGATGCTGGCCGAAGATCAGCCCATAGTCGCCATCCTGGCTCCCTCCTTCGTGGCTTCTTTTACCGACGTAAAGCCGGGCCAGGTGGTGGAAGCCACCTCGCAACTGGGCTTCGATGCCGTAGTGGAGGTGGCCTTCGGAGCCGAACTGGTGGCCGATGCCTACTCGAGTTTCGTGGACGATTTCGAAAGCGGCGCCGAGGTTGCCGGCAAAGCCCCCTACATCTCCACACCCTGCCCTGCGGTGGTGAATTTCGTGGAGAAGCACCATCCGGAGCTCATGCCACATATGGTGCCGATCGTGTCGCCGATGGTCGCCCTTTCGCGTTATCTGAAGGCTCGAGCGCGCGAGAAGGGAGAACCGGTGCCCTCCATAGCCTTCTTCGGACCGTGCACTGCGAAGAAGGCGGAGACGGACTGGGGTTTGCCCGAGGATGACGATCCGGAAATCGCCTTGACCTTCCGGGAACTCGCGGCGATGTTTTCCGATCGAGATATCGACGTGGCGAAGCTTCCGAGCCGGGAATTCGACCCCCCCCACCCGACCCTGGCCCGCCTGTTTCCGGTCTCCGGTGGGCTCATCAGATCGGCCGCCCTCGCCGCCGATATATTGGATTCCTCTATCTTGGTCGCCGAGGGCAAAGAAGACGTCGAAGACGTGATATCCTCGGTGGCCAATGGCCGCGTGGACTACCACTTCGTGGATTTGCTCTTTTGTGAGGGTTGTATAGATGGGCCAGTCATAGATTCCGATCTTTCCCTCATGGAACGAAGGGAAAGGGTGGTCAAATACACGCGCGAGGCGAGAAAACTACGCGAGTCGGAACCGCGAGAACTACCCCGGGGACTGGACCTCTCTCGGCGTTTCCGCCCGAGAGACGTATCCCTGCCCCTACCCGACGAGTCGGAAATCCGTCGGATCCTGTCGCGAGTCGGCAAGCACGACCCCTCGGACGAACTTAACTGTGGCGCCTGCGGGTATCCTACCTGCCGGGACAAGGCCATCGCCGTTTACCGAGGCCTGGCGGAGCCGGAGATGTGCCTTCCCTACATGGTGGAACAGCTGGAAGAAGCGCTGGAGGAGCTGGAGTACTCGTATGGGGAACTGCACAGCACCTACGACAAGCTTCAGGAAACCCAGGAAGAATTGGTCCAGGCGGAAAAACTATCTTCGCTCGGACAGCTTTCGGCGGGGGTGGCGCACGAGCTGAACAATCCCCTGGGCGGGATATTGCTCTACGCGGATTTGATACGCGAAGAACAGGCGCCCGGTGAGGTGGAAGACTACGTGAAGACCATCCGACGTGAGGCGGCGCGATGCCGCGACATAGTGACGGGACTTCTGAATTTCGCCCGGCAATCGCGAGTTCAAAAGGAAGAAGTGGCCCTGAACGAATACGTCGCCAGCGTCAGTGAGGATTTCGCACGCGGTCTACCCGAGGATATTAAGCTTAGGCTCAATCTCGATTCCTCCGACCAACTGAGGGCTGAGCTCGATCCCGGGCAGATGCGCCGCGTCTTGATAAACCTGTTGGGCAACTCCCGAGATGCCGTCGGCGACGCCGGGGAGATCACGATCTCTACCCGATACCTGGAGGGCGAAGACGAGATATTGATAGCCGTAGAGGACGACGGGGTTGGCATCCGCGAATCCGACATGTCTCGAGTGTTCACCCCATTCTTCACCACGAAGGAACCGGGTAAAGGCACCGGATTGGGGATGCCCATCGCCTACGGAATCGTGAAAATGCACCGGGGGAAGATCGAGGTTAACTCCGAAGAGGGTCGGGGGACGGAAGTAACCATATCGATACCCCGTCGCTCGGCCCCGGATACGACCCCCGAACTTCTGGGGGTAGATCGCGAAAGACCTTTTACTTAAACCGGCGGGGTACGCAATGTCCGCTAGGGGCGAAAGATACCCGCAATAATTACTGGAGGTGGGAAGATGGCCCGCATATTGATGGTAGATGACGACGCCGATTTTTTGGATTATGCCTCCCGGGTGCTACGACGCGGCGAGCACACGGTATCTACGGCCCACAATGGCGTGGAGGCTCTGGAGATACTGAAGAGTGACTGCGAGTTCGACCTGGCCATTTTGGATCTTATGATGGAAAAGAGCGATGAAGGTTTCACTCTCGCTCACCGGGTTCGTGAGTTTTTGGGAGAAGACGGCCATATCATGATACTTACCGGGGTTCGCCGCACCCACGATTTGGGATTCGATCTGCACTCGGCCAGCGGTAGCAAGTGGATCGACGCCGACGATTTCGTCGAGAAGCCCATTTCCTCGGAAGATCTACTCGAACGAGTCCGCCGATTGGTCGGGGAGCAGTGATGGCGGACGAGGCTTTGAGCCCCGAGGAGACTCGGGATGTGCTCTCTTTCGAGGAAACCCCGGCGGTCATCGTAATGGATGATGAGGAGTCCATCAGGCTCGGCTGCGAGAAAGTCCTGAATCGCGAAGGATTCGAGGTAACTGTAGCCCCCGACGGAGAAACCGGTTGGGATCTCCTGCGAGATGGAGACTTCGATCTGGCATTGATAGACCTGAAAATGCCGGGAATCGACGGCATGGGGATACTGAGCCTCATTAACGAAAACCTTCCCGACGTCGTCCCGATAGTCATAACCGGTTACGCTTCGTACGAGACCGCCGTCGAGACGGTCAAGTTGGGAGCGTATGATTACATCCCGAAACCTTTCACACCGGATGAGCTGCGCAATGTGGTGCGACGCGGACTCGAGCGACGCTTTCTGCGCCTGGCAAATCGTCGCCTGCGCGAGGAACGGCGGCGTTTCCTCCTGGATCTCACCGAGGAACGCAGTCGCCTGATGACGATACTCCGAGCGATGTCTGACGGCGTACTCGTGGTTAACCGGCGCGGGGAACTGGTCTTGACGAACCCGGTGGGCCGGCGTTTGCTGACCGACGATTTCGACGCATCCTCCGAGAAACCACCTTCGCTTGGGCGAGTGTTGAAGTACCCGGACATAGCCGATCTGGTGGCGCGAGTGGAGTCCGATCCCGAGCTCGAGGGCTGCGATGCGGAGGTGGATACTTCTGACGATCGCGTCTTCCACTCCACCGCCACGGCCGTCCGCGACGACGATGGTACCTATCTTGGTGCCGTCATAGTATCGCGAGATGTGACCGAGCGGCGAGAGATCGAGAAGATGAAGAGCGCCTTCGTCCGGATGGTCTCTCACGAGCTAAAATCACCCCTGGCCGCGGTCCAGGGTTACCTCGAGCTCCTTATCGACGGCGACGTATCCGAAGAGGATCGCGATCATATGCTGCGGCGCTGCCGGACGAGACTGGAAGCATTGCAGGAGATGATCGGGGATCTTCTGGATCTGTCCCGGATCGAAAGCGGGGCCTCGGGGCGTGAACTGCGGAAGCAGGGTGTCGGCGAGGTATTGGAGGATATCGTCGAGTTGCAGCGAGATCTCGCCGCCGCGCGGGAGATAGACATTCAGCTGGAGGTCGGCGGCAGGCCGGAAATCGTGGCGGATCGGCGGGAACTGGAGGAGATATTCACAAACCTGGTTTCCAACGCGGTGAAATACAACCGGGATGGCGGCTCCGTCTCGGTAGAAGTTGAGGATTCGGGCGACCGGCTCGTGGCAACGGTTTCCGATACCGGTATAGGGATGGATTCGGGATCTCTGGACCATGTGTTCGACGAATTCTACAGGGTCCGCAGTGCCCAAACTGCAAAAATAGCGGGAACTGGCCTTGGCCTGGCCATCGTCAAGCGTCTCGTGGAAGCCTATGATGGAGATATCGGGGTGGAGAGCTCGCCGGGAGAGGGGACGACTTTCCGGGTGGAGCTGCCCAAAAACCCCACGTAAACGTGTGGCGATGGGAGGAATTCAATTGAGTACCGTCTATCTGAACGGCCAATTCGTTCGAGACACCGAAGCCAGCATTTCCCCGGAGGACAGGGGGTTTCTGTTCGCCGACGCCCTCTACGAGGTAATCAGGATTTATGGGGGCAGGCCATTTTGTGCCCGGGACCATCTCGACAGATTGCGTTTCGGGGCCAGGGAACTCGGATTGGACGTACCCTTTGGCGACGAGGAGTTTTTTGATATTGTCGAAGAATTGCTTTCGGCGAACGAGCTCGGGGAAGCCGCCCTGTACCTCCAGGTAAGCCGTGGTGCCGAACCCCGTCAGCATCGCCTGCCGAAACAGTGTACCCCGACCGTATACGCAAATGTCCGCCCGGTGTCGCGGCCCGACCCGGAGATGGCGGAAGATGGCGTCAAGGTCATCACCCATCCCGACATCCGCGGCGGACTGTGTTACGTCAAGACGACGGCCCTGCTTTTCAACTGTCTTGCCGCCACCCGAGCAAAGGAAGCGGATGCTTTCGAAGCCCTCTTCGTGCGCCAGGGTTTCGTCACCGAAGGAAGCATGACCTCGGCGTTTTGCGTAATCGACGGGACGTTGTACACACATCCCCTCGCCAACATACTACCCGGCATAACCAGACTGAACGTCTTGAGATTGGCGCGGCGACACGGATGGGAGTACGAGGAGAGGGCATTGCCGGTTGGCCGATTTATCGAGGCGGATGAGGCTTTCATCACCGGCACCGTCTCCGAGATAGTACCGGTCGTGCGGGTGGACGACGTGACCATAGGGGACGGCGGGATCGGCCCGGTGACCCAAAGGGTGCAGAGGGCGTTCGAGGACCTGATCCGCGAAGAATGTGACGGCTGAGATTACCCGGCCACAAACCGTAGAGCCCCGAGATCTCAACACCCAGGAGATTATCGGGGCTCGCTTTTTGTCGAATAGATCTCTGCTACAGCCTTGTCTTCGATCCTGAGATGGAATATTATGCCAGATAGTTGGCCCCTCGGGAGACGGAATGTCCTCTTCACTTCTGGCGTTGGTCATCGCGGCCTGCATGGGGATAGCCCTGGGTACGTTACTGAGCCCCCCGACCTTCATTCCGGCGTCCATCGTCGGATTGTCCGCATCTGCCCTCCTTCTCGCTTCTCGCAAACATCGATATGGGCGTTTGGCCTGGCTGCTCCTGGTGCTCGGAGTGGTGGGGCTCGGAATGCTCAGGGCCCAGGTGGCCCTAAGCGATGTCGCGATAATTCGAGACGAACTGTCGGAGGTGGAAGTGGAGGTCGTGCCTCGAAGGCCCGGCGTTTCGGAGGAACGCTGGTACGGGGTGATCGAGTCCGCCGGTTCCTCCGACGAACTCGAAGGAGCCAAAATAGTGGCGGAATCTCCGAGGGCACCCCGATCCTCCCGCTATCTCTTGCGGGGTGATTTGACACCTCCACCGCCGGCGCGCAACCCGGGAGCTTTCGACTACGGCGCCTACCTGAGAGAGCGGGGCATAGCTGGTGTATTGGAGGCCGATGAGATGCGCGCGATCGGTGAGGAGCAGGTGGCGGCACGACTCGCCGGGCGTGTCGCCAAGCGGCTCGAAGACAGCGGAATTCACCGCGGGGCCGCCGCTATGGTTCGCGCCCTATCCCTGGGAGATCGACGCGGGTTGCGTGAGGAAGATGAAGAGGCCATGCGCCGGATCGGCCTGGCGCATCTTCTGGCAGTATCGGGAATGCACGTGGCCATGGTTGGATACGTATTCCGACGCGGTATGGGGATCGTCTTCGGCGACGTGGTGGCGGGAGGTCTGGCAGTATGTATTGTAGGGGGATACGCCTTTTTGGTCGGTGCGACTCCCTCGGTACTCCGGGCTGCGGCGGTGTTCGCCATCTACACCCTCTCCGAGATGTTCGGCAGGAAGATAGCTCCCCATCATGCCCTGGCGTGGGCGGCATTAATCCTCCTGATCCGCGATCCCTTCGACGCCGTCGAGGTGGGATTTCAGCTCTCTTTTGCGGCCGCGGCCGCAATTCTGCTCGCCCACCGCGCGGTGACGCGCTCGGACCGCGGGAAATTCGCCACGTTGTTGGCATGTTCCACGGCGGCGTGGCTCGCGACCGCGCCGTTCCTCCTCTATCATTTCGACCGCGTTGCTCCCCTGGGCCTCGTTCTAAGCCCGCTGGTACTCCCCCTGTTTCCCGTCATCCTCGCCGCGGCCTGGATGGTCGCGGTGGGATCGCTGGCCGGTCTGGGTGGCTCCCTACTTGCGCTCTTGGCCACCCCACTGACGTGGATGTCTCGTCTCTCGCGGATGGCGGCCGAGCTGGCCCCGACGATAGAAGCCCGCACTTCGTGGGTCGCCCCGGCGTTTTTGGGCGTGTCGGTCCTGGTCTTCATGCTGGATATGCGGAAATCGGGGGATAGGCTACCCGCGGTTCCCCGACGGTGCAACTTCATCTGCGGGGTCGTCGTAGCGACGCTTTGGTTGATGGCGCTTTGGGCGGTGTGGCTTCCGGAGATCCCGGATCCGGGAGCTTTGCGCATCGTCGTCTTCGACGTGGGTCAGGGTGATGCGATCCTGTTGGAGACGTCCGAGGGAGAGGTCGCAGTAGTGGACGTCGGTCCCATCTGGGGTGATCGAGCCGCTATAGAGTACTCCCTCATTCCTTACCTGCACGCTCGCGGGTATCGGAAGGTGGATCGCGCGTTTATAACGCACGGTCACCGCGACCACTACGGTGGGCTCGAAGCGCTGATCGAGGCGATGCCGGTGGAGGAGGTGGCCGTGGGTCCTTTGGATGGCACAAATCCGGCGGGGGACACTTCGACCGCTACGACTCGACTTCGCCGGGGAAGAATTGAAAGAATGGGGGCGGTGAACGTCAAATGCCTTTGGCCGCCCGAGATTGTGCCGGGTTCTTGGGGTTTGAATCCCCGTAGTGGGGTGCTCTCGGTGGGACTCGGAGGATACCGGATTCTCCTGGCGGGTGATCTTTGCGATGTCGGAGAGCGGGCACTGCTGGGAGCCTGTGATCCCGGGGAACTGGAGGCCGACTTCATCAAGGTGGGCCACCACGGGAGCGCCGACGCCTCCGGAGAGGAATTCTTGCGTCGGGTCGGGCCGGATGTGGCCGTATTGTCCGTGGGATACAATTCCTATGGTTTACCCGACCCCGAAACCGTAGCGCGCTTGCGCTCTCGGGCGAGCGCAGTGGTGAGTACGCGCGATCACGGGGCGGTTATAATCGAAAGCGACGGGCAGAAGTGGAAAACGGCCACGGTTGCCGCCCCACCTCCCGCGCCGGAGGTCCCTTGAGGTAGTATGTAGTAGGATATGAATGAAGATGGTCGTGAGATCGTCGTCCGTATGACCCAAGTGGGGAGGGAAGAGCACATGGATTACCGAAGCGCCCGCGAGGCTTTGGAGAACGGGGAAATCTCTCCGGTATATCTCGTCTTCGGGGAGGAGAGTTTCCTCATACGTGAGTTTTTGAAGGAGCTCGGGCGGCATTTGGGAATCGAGGAGGGAAACTCCCTCCGATATCAGCGCTTCGAGGGAGAGAGAATCGACGAAGCCCTGGCCGCCTGCATGACTCCGAGTTTCGATGGGCGTAGACGACTGGTACTTCTCGAGGATCCCCCCGCTCTGAAGGGAGGAGTTGGCGAAGAGCTCCTGGTGGATTACCTGCAAAGACCGGACGAAGGGGCGGTGCTGGTGTTAGTCACGGACAAGGTAGATCGTCGCCGTCGCGCGTATTCACGCTTCAAATCGGCACGCCCGGCGCGAATCGTTGAATGTTCCCCTCTGCGCGGGAGAGATCTGGCTCGGTGGATCGCAGCCCGCCTTCGGCGCGCGGATAAGTCCGCCGACCCCGAGGCGTTGAGGGTATTGAGTTCGATGGACGTCTCCCTGGGGATTTTGGATTCGGAGATCCGGAAACTCTTGAGTTACGTGGGAGACGAGAAACGGGTCGAAGTGGCCGACGTCATGCGGGTCGTCAACGTACCCGGGGAGACGAGCATATTCGCCCTGGTGGATGCGGTGGGGTCCGGAGACGCGAAAACGGCCGTCGCAGTGATGGGGGAGATCCTCGACGGCGGTGCCGATCCCCTCATGATACTGGGTATGGTGGCGCGGCAAATCCGATTGATCTGGCACGTGGGATACGAATTGGCGGCGGGCCGTTCGCCCAAGGCCATCGCCTCTTCTTTGGGACAGCATCCCTTCGTGGTGGAAAAATGCGCGCGACAGAGTGCGAACTTCGAAAGGGAAGAACTGGAACGACATCTACGGCTGATACTCGAGACGGATCTGGGTATCAAGCGCGGAGTGTGGTCGGCGCGACTCGCGGTGGAGAGGCTGGTGGCGATTCTCGCCAGTCCGAGGTTGCGCGCTCGTGCCAGGGGTCTTCGGGTGGGGCGTTGAATGGTCGGTTTCATCGAAAGGCGGGAATCTCCCCTGATGCGTCGCTTTGTCCCTCGCTCGAAGGAATGATGCGCTCCGGGTCCTGCCTGCCGGGACCTACCCGGCAGGGGAATCCAATCAACTCGAGCTCGGTGGAGAATCGGCGGACGGAGAGGATGCTTCAGCCGGTCTGAGCCTCGTTGTAGATCTTTTGAAGACGGGCCTTTTTGCGCGCGGCGTTGTTTTTGTGAATTACGCCCTTGCCGGCGGCGCGGTCGATGACTCTAATAGCCTGCCTGAGAGCCTCTTCGGGGTCTCCCTCGCCGGAGGAGAGCGTGCTCTCGAAGCGTCGGGTGAAAGTCCTCATCTGACTTTTCACGCGACGATTTCGCAGTCTACGTTTCTCGGAAGTCTTGATTCGCTTGATGGCAGATTTTATATTGGCCAATTTACTCACCTCCTAACGGATATTAACACAGGCGTGCTCGGCCATTCAACGCTTACGCAATCGCAATATTCCGCTCGATCCGGAGAAACTCCTGCCGTCGCGGCTCCGAGGGGATGTATCCCGCAGCCAGACATATTTCGTTCCCGCGCCGATCACGAGTTGGACGAACCGAGAGTCTAACCACATCTTACCCTTTGTGAAAGGAGAGTGACACTATGGCAATCGTGGCGGTGAGTACGGCACCTTTGGGTGAAGGAACTAGCGTCAGCGAATACGTGGCTTCCGCGATCGAAGTCCTGGAGGAACACCCGAACGTCGAATACCAGCTCGGACCGATGTTCACCACCCTCGAGGGCGACCTCGACGAAGTACTTGCGGTGGTGCGGGAAATGCACGAGTCCGTATTTGAAGGAGGCGCCCTCCGCGTCAACACTTTGATCAAGATCGATGATCGCCGGGACAAAGACATCACGGTACAGGGCAAGTTGGATGCGGTAAATCGACGCCTGCGCGGGTGAAACCTTTCCCCCAACGTTTCCCCGGCTGCAGCCGGGGAAACGTTACGGTCTTCCTTTCTCACGCGATCACAGCGGGCGCTCATACCCGTGCGTTCCCGGCTACCTTCGGGCAGGGTCCGCCCGTACCCCCAAAACTGCTTCGTTCCTTCGAGGCGCGCCGTTAGCGTTGACACCGTGACTTTCTGGTGGTATTTTTTTGGGTAGCATTAGCACTCTCGTTGATAGAGTGCTAAGAAGGATTCTGGCCTGGTGTTCGGTCCATCTCCCGAACGGGGTGAAAAGCGTGGACCTCGATGAACGCAAACTTAAGGTAATGCAGGCGGTGGTGGAAGCATATGTGATGAATGTCCAGCCCGTAGGGTCGCGCACCATCGCGAAAGAATACGATCTCGGCGTCAGTCCGGCCACGATAAGGAACGAAATGGCCGACCTCGAGGGTATGGGGCTTTTGGAACAGCCGCATACTTCCGCAGGAAGGATACCGTCCGATCTGGGGTATCGCGTGTATGTCGATAAGATCGCGAAGATATCGCGCCCCAGTCGGAAGGACCTCAGTAAAGTCAGGAGTGCCCTGCACCGGCAGGTATCCGAAGTGGAAGGTGTCCTACGCGTATCGGCGCGGGTACTCTCGGAGATGACGGATTGCCTCACCTTGCTCGCCGGTCCGGAGACCGGGGAGGCCGTATTGAATACCATCGACCTCGTCCCGCTTCGCTCGGGCCGCGTCATGGTGTTGGTCATAACCGAGGACGGATTCGTCCAAAGCCGGATGGTCGAATTGCCGGACGTTCCGGCGGAGGAGATGGAGCGTGCATCCCGTTTGCTCAATGATCACTTCAGCGGTATGACGATCTCCGAGATTTTGCAGGGCTCCTCGCTCAAGGGTCTGCGCCGCGAGCTGAGGTATTGCTCCCGTTTGGCCGACGTGGTGGATGGTCTTCTGAAGCGCTCGGCGCAGGGTGAAGTGACCGATTACGTCATCGACGGCGCGGCCAACATAATGAAGCATCCGGAGTTTCGCGATGTGGCGAGGGCGCAAAGGGTTCTCGAAGCCCTCGCACGCCGCTCTCTCATAAGGGATTTGCTGAATCGCTTCTCCGGCGAGGAACTGGTTACACTGATCGGATCCGAGAACGTCAGCGAGGACATGAAAGAGTGTTCTCTGATATCGACGGTATACTACATCGGAGGCAGGCGCGGTGGTAGCATGAGTGTGATCGGGCCCCGGCGTATGGATTACGGACGGGTGATGGGCCTGCTGAAGACGGTGAGCGAGGTCGTCGGGGACGTGCTCGGTGACCGCAATTGAGCGTTCCTAATCCCCCGATTGTGCTGGGCGTTTTCCGGATCGGTTGAGTTCCGGAGGCGCCCTTTTGGGGGTAATAGAAAAGGAGAATCTGGAGGTTGATCAAGTGCCCAGCGACGCGAACTGTGTTCCCGAAGAGGAGCCGAAGGACGAGGTCCGCTCTCGCCGAAGAGAGGAAGAGTTGCGAGAGCAGCTCAGGCTGGTGGGCGAGGAAGCGGAGGATCTCAGGGAACAGGTAGATTCCCTGCGCGATGCCCTGGCCCGGGCGCGCGCGGATTACAAGAATTTGAAAAAACGGCAGAGTCGCCGCATGGAACAGATGCGGGATGAGATGCGGGGGGAGATCGTAGGCAGTTTTCTTCCCGTGATCGATGACCTGAATCAGGTTTTGCAAAACACCGCGGACCGATCGGATGACCCCGTGCGCCAGGGGGTGGAAATGATACTCGTCAAGATCGAAGATATCCTTTCCGATATGGATGTATCTCGAATCGAAACCGTGGGAGAGGATTTCGATCCCAACTGGCACGAGGCCTTGGAATACGTGCCCGCGGACGATCGACCGGATGGCACCGTGATTGCAGAATTGAGTGCGGGGTTTAGAATGAAAGATCGACTCCTCAGGCCGGCCCGGGTGCGAGTGGCTCGGAACGCGTCCGAGGAGAATTCAACAGATTCCCGCGACGACGTTAAGGAGGAGTAAAGATATGGCGAAAGTGTTGGGCATAGATCTCGGAACGACGAATTCGGCCATGGCCATAATGGAGGGTGGAGACCCGACCATAATCCCCAACGCGGAGGGTACCCGGACCACTCCGTCGGTCGTGGCGTTCAGCAAGGAAGGCGAAAGACTGGTCGGCCAGGTCGCCAAGCGTCAGGCGGTGGTCAACTCGGAACGGACCGTCACCTCGATCAAGCGGAAGATGGGGACCGACCACCTGGTGAAAATCGACGATCGCGAGTACACGCCCCAGGAAATCTCGGCCTTCATACTGCAGAAGCTGAAGACCGACGCCGAGGAATACCTCGGGGAAAGCATTCAGCAGGCGGTCATTACCGTACCCGCCTATTTCACGGACAGCCAGCGCCAGGCCACCAAGGATGCCGGAAAGATTGCCGGGCTCGAGGTACTTCGCATCATTAACGAGCCAACCGCGGCCTCTTTGGCCTACGGACTGGACCGGGAGGAAGAGGACACGACGATCCTGGTCTACGACCTGGGCGGCGGCACCTTCGATGTCTCCGTTTTGGAGCTCGGAGAGGGCGTATTCGAAGTCAAGGCCACCAGCGGAGACAATTTGTTGGGTGGCGACGATTTTGACCAGCGCGTCGTGGAGTGGATGATCGAAGAATTCAAAAAGGACCAGGGAATCGATCTCTCCAAGGATCGCCAGGCGAAACAACGCCTCATCGAGGCCGCCGAGAAGGCGAAAGTGGAACTCAGCAGCACGCTGCAAACCAACATCAGCTTGCCCTTCGTCACCGCGGATTCCTCCGGACCGAAGCACCTCGAGCTGGTCCTGACTCGGGCCAAGCTGGAAGATCTCATATCGGATCTGGTGGAGAAGACCGTAGGCCCGATCAAGCGGGCTATGGAGGATGCCGGGGTCACGCCCGAGGACGTGGACAACGTGATTCTCGTCGGAGGCTCCACGCGCGTTCCGCTGGTGCAAAAGCGGGTCAAGGACGTGCTCGGCAAGGACCCCTTCAAGGGGATAAACCCCGACGAAGTGGTCGCCCTCGGCGCCGCGATTCAAGCTGGAGTACTGTCGGGCGAAGTCAAAGATGTACTGCTCTTGGACGTTACACCGCTGTCTTTGGGTATCGAAACCCTGGGCGGCGTGTTCACCAGGCTGATCGAGCGCAATACCACGATTCCCACCAAAACCAGCGAGATCTTCTCCACCGCCGCGGACAACCAGACCACGGTGGAGATACACGTCCTTCAGGGTGAGCGACCGATGGCGGCGGACAATCGTACCCTCGGCAGGTTTCGGTTGGAGGGAATACCGCCGGCCCCGAGAGGCGTGCCGCAAATCGAGGTCACCTTCGACATAGATGCCAACGGAATCCTGAACGTTTCGGCCAAAGACAAGGCCACAGGCAAAGAGCAGAGCATCACGGTCGAGTCTTCCAGCGGTTTGGAGGAAGACGAGATCGAAAAGATGCGCAAGGAAGCCGAAGCGCACGCCGAAGAAGACCGCAGACGCAAAGAGAGAGCCGAGGCCCGAAACGAGGCCGATACCGCGGCATACTCGGCGGAGCGCACCATCAAGGAGTTGGAAGATAAGGCGGATGAATCCCTCGTCGAAGAGGCGCGCAACAAGATGGAGAATCTCAAGGAAATCCTCGCCGATGATGAACCCGATATCGAGGCCATGAAGTCCGCTACCTCCGAACTCACGGACGCCATTTATCGGCTGAGCTCCTCCGCGTACGAGGCTTCCGGTGACGAACAGGCCGCCGCCGGCGATGGCGACGGCGGAGACGCCGACGGAACTGATGGCGGAGACGTGGACGCGGACTACGAAGTGGAAGAATGAGGCGAACGGACCGGTTTTGTGACCTCGGCCCGATGGGGGGAAGCTGAGTGCCCGAAGGCAAGGACTACTACGAAATACTGGGCGTGTCGCGCGACGCAACCCAGGAAGAAATAAAGAAGGCCTATCGCCGGCTGGCGCGGGAGTCCCATCCCGATGCCAATCCGGACGATCCCGACGCCGAAGCGCGCTTCAAGGAAGTCAGCGAGGCGTATAGGATCCTGAGCGATCCGGAAAAGAGACGGCAATATGACCAATTCGGGCGTACGGGTTCCACCGCCGGAGGTGGGTCAGCCGGATTCGATACCGGCGATTTCGGTTTCGGAGGCTTCGGGGATTTCGAAGATATCTTCGACGCGTTCTTCGGCGGTGGCCGACGCGGTCGCCGTTCCGCCGGGCCGGTGCGCGGTCCGGACTTGGAGACCCGCATAACGATCGATTTCGAACAGGCCGCCTTCGGGGTTGAGCGCGAGGTCGAAATCGAGCGCGAGGAGTCGTGTCCCACCTGTGGCGGTACCGGGGCCAAACCCGGCACCAGCCCCCGGACCTGTCCTCAATGTGGCGGCACCGGCCAGGTCCGAACCAGCCGGAATACGCCTTTCGGACAGTTCGTAAGTGCGAGCCCGTGTCCTACCTGCAACGGTCGAGGGCAAATAATCGACGAGTTATGTCCCGAGTGTCGCGGGCGAGGCCGGGTTGTCAAACGCCGAAAGATCAAGGTCAAAGTGCCGGCCGGCGTGAAGAGCGGTATGCGGCTGCGCATATCCGGCGAGGGCGGCCCGGGCGAACGCGGTGGGCCACCCGGTGACCTGTACGTATTGGTGAACGTCCGAGGACACGCGAAGTTTCGCCGAGACGGCAACGACGTTCACTCTGAGTTGGATATAAGTATGGTCGAGGCCGCGCTCGGTGCAAAAAAGGAGGTAGAGACCCTGGACGGAATGCAGAGTGTAACCATCCCCGCCGGTACCCAGGACGGGACCAGGATCCCCCTCAAGGACAAGGGGATACCTTTCCTGCGGGGTTACGGGCGCGGCGATCATATTGTCACCGTGCGGGTGAGAATACCGAAGAAACTGACCGACGAGCAGAAGAGTCTGCTCTGGGAGTTCGCCGAATCGAGGGGAGAGGAAGTAGATCCCCCAGAAGAGGGCTTTTTCGATCGGGTGAAACGCGCCTTCGGTCGCGGAGCCGGTAGTGATGACTGACCGCGAGGATGGCGACGGTGAGGATCGTCTCAAAGAAGTGACCGTAACCGTTTCTCGCGATGAGGCCGACGTTAGCCTCGCCCTTCTCCTGGGAATATCCCCGCGGGGAGTGATCGAGAGAAAGGGAACCGCAGACACCGTCGAATACGTTTTCTACTTGTCGGCGGAAACCGAGATTCCCGATCTGGCGGGAATGGACGTCCGATCTCGCCTCATCGCCAAAGTCGACTGGGAAGAACAGGCGCGGCGTCACTTCCACCCGGTGGAGGTAGGTCCGCTGCGCGTTATCGCTCCGTGGATGCCGAGAAGAGATGAGCGGGATCTGTTCATAGAGCCCGGAGCCGCCTTCGGTACGGGGGGGCATGAAAGTACTCGCCTGGCCCTCGAGATGCTCGTGGGGGCGTTGGCCGACGAAACGGTGGACTCTATTTTGGATGTCGGCTGCGGTACCGGTATCCTCGCGCTCTCCGCCCTGAGACTGGGTGTGTCTCGGGCCTGGGCCTGCGACATCGACGATGCCGCCGTTCGCGCTGCTCGAAAGAATGCCGCGATCAATAATCTAGAGGGTCGGTTGAATGCTTTCAAGCTGGACGTAACCGAACTCGATTTGGATGAGTTTCCGCTGGTTTTGGCCAACATCAACGCGCCCACCATAATCCTCCGGGCGAAGGCCCTCGCCCGATTGACTGCACCTCGTGGCCAGCTAATCGTCTCGGGGATTTACAAGGAGCAAACGGAGAGGGTTTTGTGTGGTTTACGGGAGAATTTCGAGGAGATGTCCCGGGCCCGCGAGGGTTCCTGGTGTGCCCTGCGACTTGCGCGAGGAGGGGATTGACTTGGCCATATCGCGATCGAGTGTGGCCTTCCACACCCTGGGCTGCAAAGTTAATCACAGTGACACTGCCCGCCTTGAGAGGGCATTCATCGGGGCGGGTTTTCGCGTGGTCGATTTCTCGGATCTCGCCGATGTATTCATCATCAACTCCTGCACCGTGACCTCCACCGCTTCGAGGAAATCTCGCCAGATTCTTCGCCGGGCCCGGCGACAACACCCCGGGGCGATCGTCGCGCTGATCGGATGTTACCCCGAGGTTGCTCAAAAGATGGGCCCGGAATTTCCCGAATACGGTGCGGCATTTTCGCTACCGGCGGACGTCTTCGCGGGATTGGTGGAACCGGGAGAAGTCGTGGCGCGCGTCGAACGATTGCTGCACGCACCTCCCCCCGCCGGCGACGGTCATAGGGACATCCCGCGGCCGACGCGGCCCGTCGTGGTCGCTCAGACGGGTTGTGACGGGAGATGTACCTACTGCATAATCCCGACCGCCCGCGGGCCCTTGAACAGTGTTCCCCTCGGGCGGGTGGTGGAAGAGGTGCGAGAGCACGTAGATTCGGGCGCCCGGGAGATCGTGCTCGCCGGAATTCATCTCGGTGCCTACGGGAAAGACGGCGGGAGCCATGCGGGTTTGGGCCGGCTGGTGCAAAGTATCACATCGATTCCGGGAGAATGGCGTCTTCGACTTAGTTCGCTGGAGCCGATGGATTTGGATTCCCGTCTGCTCGAGGAAATCGCGGAAAATCCCAAGGTTGCACCGCACCTTCACCTGCCTTTGCAAAGCGGCTCCGATACCGTCCTCCGCCGCATGGGGCGAGGCTATACCGCAAAACAGTATGGGGATCTTTTAGAACGCGCTCGCTCGCGTCGTCCCAACCTGGGCATCTCTACCGATATCATGGTCGGGTTTCCCGGCGAAAGCGAATGCGAACATCGGGAGAGCCTGGAATTCGCCCGCAGCGCGGGCTTCACACGAACGCACGTTTTCCCCTATTCTCCGCGCCCCGGGACGCCGGCCGCGAGACTACCGGACCGCGTCGACGGAGAAACGGTGCTTCGCCGACGTGACGAGTTCCTGCGTTTGGCCGAAGAGTCCGCGCTGAGTTTCCACCGGTCGCAGGTGGGTAGAACGGTGCGGGTGCTGTTGGAAGAAGAGTCGCGGGATTCTTGGGGTGACCCCCGCACTTTTCGGGGCTATGCCGGCAACTACTTGCCCGTAGAAGTGGATGCTAATCCCGGAGATCGCCCGGGGGACTTGGTTTCGGTGATCCTGGAGGCGGCCGACGGAACCGAATGTATAGGGCGCAGCCTATCGAAGGAACCGCTAAACTAATATCATTGTAGGGAAATGGGCAGGATCTCGCGGAGGTGGCAAATGAATAAAGATGAGCGCATAGGCCTGGGTGTCCTCTTCGGAGGTCCGTCGGGAGAGCACGAGGTATCCATCATGTCGGCTCGTGCGATTTGGGATGCCCTGGATCTGGACCGCTATCGACCCTACGCACTCCCGATTACGCGCGAAGGAATCTGGCATTGGATTTCAGATCCCGAGGACCTCTTCGAGCTGGGCCGGGTAGATCGCGATCCCGACGGCCATCGTCTCACAATGATTCCAGGACCCGACGGGGGCCTTTTCGCGGGAGCGCAAAGACTCGAGATCGATGTGGCATTCCCGGTTTTGCACGGACCCTTCGGGGAAGATGGCTCCGTGCAGGGGCTACTCGAAATCCTGGGATTGCCCTACGTCGGAGCCGGTGTTGCCTCCTCCGGGGTGTCGATGGATAAACAACTCATGAAGGCTCTTTTCGCGACCGCTGGCATTTCGGTGGTCGACTACATATGTTTTCGTGGTGACGTTGGGGAGGATGAATACCGCAGTCGCGAAAGGCGAGTGGCGGCGTCCATCGGTTACCCCTGTTTCGTCAAACCCGCGGCCCTCGGATCCAGTCTGGGCATAACCCGGGTAGAAAGCCCCGACGCCTTCGACCAGGCCTTGAGGGATGCCCACCGATACGGAGACAAGGTGCTGGTGGAACGGGGCGTGACGGCGAGGGAACTGGAATGTAGTGTCTTGGGCAACGAAGTGCCGGAGGTCGCCGGGCCCGGAGAGGTTCTTCCCGCCGGTTCCTTCTATGACTACAAATCGAAGTATTTCGATGATCGTACTCGACTCCTCTTGCCCGCTCCCGTCGGCGAGTCCGTGGCGCGACGGGCCCGCGAGCTTTCCCTCGCAGCTTTCGAGGCGGTGGATGCCCGGGGGATGGCGAGGGTCGATATGTTTTACATCGAAGGGGAAGACCGACTCGTGGTCAACGAAATTAACACCATCCCCGGTTTCACTCCCATGAGCATGTACCCGCGGTTGTGGATCCAGCGAGGGATGAGCTTCTCCGGCTTGGTCGATCGATTGATAGATTTGGCCCTCGAAGAGGGCGATACCCATGATTAACTCATTTCGGGGTAAAAGAGATAGGGGGCGGTGATGCCGGTGCTTTGGACGTCGCGGCGCGGCGGTGCAATAATCTCGGGCATATCTGCTGTTCTTTTGTTTTTTGGAATTTTTATGGCTGGCAGTTTCTTCTCGACATCGGAAGCGGCGGAGACTGTCTCCGTCCACGAGGTCACCCTCAGTGGAACCGTGGACGCGGGTCAGGCTTCACTCCTGCGTCGGGCAATATCCAGCGCGGAAGAAGACGGTTCCGACGTCCTGTTCGTTCGGATAACCACCTTTGGTGGAGCAGTGAATGCGGCGGTCGACATGAAAGATATGTTGCTGGATTCCTCTCTGACTACAGTCGCCTTCGTATCCGGCAGGTCCTGGTCCGCGGGCGTCCTCCTGACCGTCGCATGCGATCACATATTCATGGCCCCCGGTTCCTCGCTCGGGGCCGCTCAGCCGATCCCGGCCGACGAAAAAACCATCTCCGCGGTGAAAGCGGAGATGGAGACCACGGCCAAGGCCCGGGGCAGGGATCCCGAAATCGTCGCCGCCATGGTCGACGAGAGACTGGAAATTGAAGACGTCATAGCCTCGGGAGAATTGCTTACCCTGACAGCGCAGAGGGCCGAGGAGCTGGGCTTTATAGACGGTATGGCATCCGATGTCGACGAAGCCCTGGAGAAACTCGACTTCGCCCCCGGTTCCGTGACAGCGACCGAACCCACGACCACAGATCTGTTCGCCCAGTACGTAACGGACCCCTACATAGCGCCCCTCATTTTGGCCGTCGGTTTCGTCGGGGTCCTGGTGGAGATGTTCGTGCCGGGGTTCGGTTTCCCGGGCGGCCTCGGCCTGCTGGCGTTTGCCACGTATTTCGTCGGACACATCGCTGCGGGTTATGCCGGCATGTCCATAGCCCTACTGTTTGTGGCCGGTATCGGATTGCTCGTGGCCGAAGTATTCGTTCCGGGATTCGGAGTCGTGGGTATAGGCGGCATCCTCGCGATGCTGGCCAGCATATACCTGGCATCTCCGACGCCGGCGGCGGCGACCTGGTCCATACTCGCGGCCATATTGGCAGTGATTATTACCGCAGTAGTACTCGTCAAGATGGGAACTCGGCTCACTTTATGGCGTCGGTTATTACTGGATATGGAAGAAACCCAGGATCGCGGTTACGTCGCGCAAAGTGATTTGCGCGCATTGGAGGGACGGGAAGGTGTCGCCGTCACTTCATTGCGACCGGCGGGCACCATCGAAGTCGATGGAGAGCGAATAGATGTAGTTACGTTCGGGGAATACATTCCGAAAGACACTGCGGTTGAAGTGGTGAGGGTGGAAGGCCGACGGGTGATAGTCCGGGCGGCTTCAGCCCGGGAGGAAAGCTCTGGAGGAAGTGAGGGAGAATAATGGATGGTTTGATGTATACGTTGATCGTAGCCGGTCTCGGACTCATAGCCCTGGTGATATTGTTCAGTTTCATCCCCCTGGGATTGTGGATTTCTGCTCTGGCGGCCGGCGTGAAAATCAGCATAACCGGGCTCATAGGTATGAGGTTGCGTCGGGTCCCGCCGGCTCGAATCATATTGCCCCTGATAAAGGCGAACAAGGCGGGCCTCGGATTGAGTGCCGACAAACTCGAAGCACACTTTCTGGCCGGAGGTAACGTGGACCGGGTCGTCGACGCCTTAATCGCCGCGCAGAGGGCAGAGATAGATCTGGCCTTCGAGCGCGCGGCGGCCATAGATCTCGCCGGCCGTGATGTACTGCAGGCCGTACAGATGTCGGTAAACCCGAAGGTTATAGAAACTCCCGTGGTCGCGGCCGTGGCGAAGGACGGTATCGAAGTAAAGGCCAAGGCGCGGGTCACGGTGCGCGCGAACATCGATCGCCTGGTTGGAGGTGCCGGCGAGGATACCATAATCGCCCGCGTAGGTGAGGGTATCGTCACTACCGTCGGTTCGGCCCCGGATCACGAGAAGGTCCTGGAGAACCCCGATTCCATCTCTTCGACGGTGTTGGGTAAGGGCTTGGATGCCGGGACGGCTTTCGAGATCCTCTCCATAGATATCGCCGACGTCGACATCGGAAGAAACATCGGTGCGGCGCTGCAAAGCGATCGCGCGGAGGCCGACAAGCGTATCGCCCAGGCCAAGGCCGAAGAACGGCGCGCCATGGCCGTAGCGGAAGAACGCGAGATGATCGCGCGGGTCGAGGAGATGAGGGCGCGCGTCGTAGAAGCCGAGGCGGAAGTGCCGCTGGCGATCGCCGCCGCTTTCCGAGAGGGACGACTGGGCGTGATGGACTATTACACCATGAAGAACATCCAGGCGGACACCAGTATGCGAGAAGGCTTCTCCAAGTTTGCCCCGGAGAGAGAAGATGACAGTCCCGATGAGATGCGCCATCCTCCCGAAAAGGGAGAACAATCCTAGAGGAAAATCCTCGGAGGTGATTGGATGAACGTATCCGATCTGGTAGGATTGCTCGTACTGCTGGTAGTATATCGCCTAATCCGCGGTGTTTTGGGCCGGGTGGGTCGAGCGGTGACGTCGCGCGATACCGCTCGATCCGGGCCAGGAGACGGACGGGAAACCGTAGGAGATACGGGCTCCGTCCCCGAACCACCGCGCACCGATGCCCGTCGCCGCGCGGCTCGAATCCGATCTTCCGAAGGACACACCGTCGCGGCATCGCAACCCGGCGTGGCGGAAGTGCATCCCCGGGGTTCCGAAGGGGTGGATGACGAAGGACCCAAGCGGGCTTCGGGTGGGATGGACAAACCGAAAGAGGGCGGGCGCGACGGGCCTTTCGATGAACTGATGCGGGAGTCCCCGCTCGTGGGGGGAATTGTAATGCGCGAAGTATTGGGACCTCCAAGGGCCGCCAATCCGTATCGTCCCCTCAAGCGTTAGCCCGGATTCGTTACCGCTCGGAGAACGGGTAAAGTCCCGCGCCACCGTCTTCTGAGGCGACCCGGGATAGAGGATAGAATATATGTGCGGCGAAGTCCCTTGCTAATGCGTCGAGATGTGACCGGTAGCCTGTAGTCACGTTTCTTGCGGTAGGTGCAATCACGATCAAGTCGGCCTCGTTTGGAGGCCGACGCAAAGATTTCGAATGGAGTGATGGAGAGTCAGCTGATGAGCGCCTCCTCGAATGCGGAAGAAGTCATAAGAGCCACTTTCCGAGTGGACGATAATGCCGATGCGGCCCAGCTATTTGGCCAGGGCGATCGCAACCTTAACGTTATCGAGGAAAGATTCCCCGTACGGTTTGTCAGCCGGGGTAACGAACTCGTTATCGTCGGTTCGCCCGAAGAGGTAGACCGCGTAAGTCGCCTCCTCGAGCGGCTTCTGTCCACCCTGCGCTCTGGAAACGAGATAACCGAGCAGGTCCTTTCCCACGCCATAGATTTGACGCAGGCCGGCGACGAGGATCCGCTCGACGATATCTACGACGACACCATCATAACCACCGCCCGGGGGCGGAGAATAACGCCCAAGACCCGGGGGCAAAAGGAGTACCTAAAGGCCATGCGGGCCAATCCGCTGGCTTTCGCCATCGGACCCGCCGGGACCGGTAAGACTTTCCTGGCCATGGCCCAGGCCAACGCGGCCCTGAAGGCCGGTACCGTCAATCGCATAATCCTGACTCGCCCGGCCGTCGAGGCGGGGGAACATCTCGGATTTCTCCCCGGAGACCTGCAGGAGAAAGTGGACCCCTATCTGCGCCCGCTCTACGACGCACTCTACGACATCATAGGGGTGAACCGGTTCGAAAAGGAGATGAGCCGGGGCGTGATCGAGGTGGCACCACTTGCCTACATGAGGGGCAGAACCCTCGACGATTCCTTCATAATCCTGGACGAGGCACAAAACACTACGCCGGAGCAGATGAAGATGTTCCTGACCCGTCAGGGCTTCGGCTCCAGAGTAGTCGTGACCGGCGACATCACCCAGATCGATTTGCAGCGGGGTACCAGCGGGCTGGTTCAGGTCCAAAGCATCCTCAAGGGAATCAAGGGGATAGAGTTCGTATATCTTACGGAGGCCGACGTCGTGAGGCATCCCCTGGTAACCCAGATCATTAGGGCGTACGAGCGATATGCAGAACAGGAGGAGTGACCAGGGCGGCGCAACCCGGCTTAGACGATCCGGGAAGAGACGCGGGTTTGACCTCGGCGGCATCCTGAGGCATTTCACAAAGACGCCTCTCCGAGAGAATTCGCCGATGCGGCGCCTACTGTGGGCCCTTCTGTTCACCGCGTTGCTGGCGTTGTTGTTTGCCAGTAGTGCCCTACCCCAGCGGCTCGACGTGACCGTCGGAGAACCGGCCCCACACAATATCAAGGCTCCCATGGAATTCGAAGATAGGCCGACCACGGAAAGGTTGCGCGCCGAGGCAGCGTCGGAAGTCCCCGGGGTGTACGAGCAGGATCCGTCGGTCGGCGAAGACGTGTTGGAGCGACTCGACGAGGTTTATACTACCATAAGGAGTATCCGTGCCGATCTGGGGGAGACGGAGGACACGCCCGTCGATGGGGAAGACGTGAGTGGAAATCGCGTCGCAGAAGTGGAGAGTGCGGCTCAGGCGCTCGGCGAAGTGGCACCCATTTCGGTAGGTCGGGAAGATATGCAGATTATCCTCGACGCGAGTGACTCCGAGATCGATGAGGCCCACGCTCAGTCCGAGAGTCTGCTGTCGTTCTTCTTCTCCCAGGGTGTCAAATCGGACGGGCTGAATGCCTTCCGGGATCAGATACGGGAATCTTTCGAACGCTCGGAACTTCCGGATGAATTCGCCGCCCTGATGGGGCGAATATCGGGGAATCTTTTGGTTTCCAACCTGGTTTACAATGCGGAAGAGACGGAAAATCGCCGCCGGGCTGCAGTCGAGAGCGTCGAACCCGTCATGATACTCAAGGGGCAGGTTCTCGTCTCCGATGGCGAGGTCATCACCTCCGAGGATATGGTGCGGCTTCGAGATGCCGGATTACTGGTCGATGATACCCCCTGGCGCATCTATCTTTCCTCGGTCGGGTACGCCCTAATCCTAGTAACCCTGGCGGGTTTCTATTTTCACAGGTTGGATCCGGACATGATCGGTTCCGAATCGCGCCTCGTGCTGATAGGCCTGGTCTTTTTGGTCACCCTATTCATAGCCCGTTTGACCATGACCGTATCTCCCTTCCTGGCACCTCTGGCCGCGGGGACGATACTGCTGGCGGTATTGCTGCATTCCCATGCCGCGATATTCCTCGGCATGCTGATGTCGTTGGGCCTGTTTTTGGTCTCGGGGGGCGACCTTCGTGTCGTGCTGGTGGGGTTGATCGGCGCCATTGCCGCCTCGCTGGCCGCGAGCCGCATCGAGGATAGGAACGACCTCATGCGGGCCGGCATCACGGCATCGGTGGCCGGCATGATCGCCCTGGTAGCCTACATTTTTTACACCGGCGGCATCTCCATTCGCGATGCGAGTCTTTGGCGCGATCTCCTGTGGACCGGGGGTAACGGTGTCCTTTCGGCCGTGGTGGCCATCGGTACGTTGCCGTTCTTGGAAGCGCTATTTGGGATGATAACCCCGGTCAAATTGGTGGAGTTGGCCAGTCCCACCCAACCACTACTGCGCCGTTTGCTGCAGGAGGCACCGGGCACCTACCATCACAGTCTCATGGTGGCGAACATGGCGGAGGCCGCCGTGGAGGCCGTCAGGGGTGATCCAGTTTTAACCCGGGTCGGAGCCTATTTCCACGATGTCGGCAAGGCCCGTAGGCCTTACTTTTTCGTTGAGAATCAATTTGCCAGCGAAAACCCGCACGACAAGCTTACGCCCAACCTGAGCGCGTTGATCGTCATCTCCCACGTCAAGGACGGAGTGGAGATGGCGCGGGATGCCGGTCTTCCGGAACCGGTGATAGATTTCATAGCCACCCATCACGGGACGACTCTGGCGGGTTATTTCTATTCCCGGGCGAAAGAGGCGGCGGGCGAGGAGTCCGTATCGGAGGAAGGTTTCCGCTATCCCGGCCCGCGTCCCCAAAGCAAGGAGACGGCAGTGGTGATGCTGGCCGACGCCGTCGAAGCCACGGTCCGCTCGCTGTCGCGGCCCACTCCGGATAGAATTCGTGCCGTCGTTAGGGACATAATTCACGCGCGGCTGGAAGACGGCCAGTTGGATCGCTGCGATTTGACCCTTCGCGATTTGGATCGGGTAGGCGAAGTGTTCACCCAGGTGCTTTCGGGTGCCTTCCACAAGCGCCTCGAATATCCCGAATCCGTGGTCAAGGCCATGGAAGGCGAGAAGAAAGAGGTGCAGGATGATAGTCGAGATAAGGACGAGTCCTGAGCTGGAGGTAGATCCCATCGCCACCCCGGCCATGCGTAGAGTGTTGCGAAGACTGATTGCCCGGGTGCGGGATCGAAGCCCCGTGGCTCTTTGCGGCGGAAAACCCCAGATAGATGTCACTTTGGTAGATGAGGATGAAGTCCGCAGGCTCAACGCGAAATACCGGCAGGAGGACCGGGCCACCGACGTCCTCGCTTTCCCCCTGTTGGAGGAGTTGGACGACGCCTCGGGACCCTTCGATACCGTACTCCTCGGAGACGTCGTGATAGCGGTCCCGGTGGCGGCGGAATCCGCCGAAGAGCGAAGCATATCCCTGTTGCACGAGCTCGCGTTTTTGGCCTGCCACGGGGCGCTCCATCTCCTCGGATGGGACCACCCGGACGAACGATCTTTGCAGGATATGCACTCTATGTCCCACGATGCGATGGATTCGGTCTTCTTGACCGAATACGCCGACGATTGGGACCGTGAGGGAGAGGGTGACTGAACTGACGTCTTCGTTTTGGAAGTTGCGCCATACCGGACTACTCCCGCTGCTGATTCTGGTGTTTTTACTCGTATCGGTGTCTTTCGCCGGATGTGGATCGGAAGAAGAAGAGCCCCCGGAGCAGGAGCCGATCGAGGAAACACCCGAGCCAGAGGAAGAACCGGATGAAGAGGATGATGAGTCCGAAGAGGAGGACGAGAACGCTTCGCCTCGGCCCGAAGAGGGCGAAGCGGTGAATCCGTTGACCGGTCTATTTCAACGGGAAGAGCTCCTCGCCCGCCGCATTTTGGGCGTAGTGATAGACAATTCACCCCGCGCTCGTCCCCATCTCGGTTTGACCGACGCCGAGGTAGTCTTCGAGATGCTGGTCGAAGGGGGCGCAACGCGCTACGTCGCGCTGTTCCTGTCGGAGCATCCGGAAATGTTGGGCCCGGTGCGCAGTGCGCGCCACTATTTCGTACAACTCATGGAGTCCCTCGACGCCGCGTTGGTCCACTGTGGCGGAAGTCCCCAGGCCTACACGATGATCCGGGAGCGAAACTTCGCCAATCTGGACGACCTCCGCGGCGGAGGTAGCTTCGTGCGACGTCCCTCGCCGGGTGTACCGTACGAACACACTCTATTCACTCGGATGCCGGAAAATCGCGAGCAGCTCGCCGAACGCGGACTCGAGAGGGAAGACATTCCCGCGGCGCCCTGGGGGTTCGCCGGCGGTCGCGATGACCCCGGCATATCGGGGCAGGAGGGCCAGAAAATGGAGGAATTCCGAATCGATTTTCCCCGGGGTTATGAAAGTTACGCTACCTCTTACGTGTACGATGAAGAGGAGGACGTATACTGGAGGTCGCTGGCCGGAGAACCCCACGAGGACCGGGAGACGGGCGAAGAACTCTCCTTTTCGAACGTGATCGTCCTGTGGGCCGAGACGGAACCGATTCCCGGCGATCGCGAGGGAAGATTGAACATCGATCTCGACGGATCGGGTGAGGCGCTAATAATTACCGCCGGTCGCGGATTTAGCGGCCTGTGGTCCGCCGAGGAAGAATTCGGCGTGAGCGGTCCACAGGGTCGCGAAGTCCGACTGACTCCCGGGAAGACCTGGATAACTATACTGCCCCTCGATACTGCCATCGAAGTGGAGGGATTACAGCCGTGAACGAGAACGAAGAATCCACTTTCAAGTCGGGCTTTGTCGCGGTCCTGGGCTACGCCAACGTCGGGAAGTCTACGCTGGTCAACTCCCTCGTTGGGAGCAAGGTAACGATCGTATCACCCCGGCCGCAAACGACCCGACACCGGATCATGGGGATTCTTCACCGTCCCGATGCCCAGGTAGTATTCCTGGATACGCCCGGGATTCACGAACCGCAAGATCGGCTGGGCGAGGGAATGCTGCGCGGGGCTCGCGATGCCGTAATAGATGTCGATATGACCCTATTGGTGGTCGACGCCTCCCGCACCCGCCCCGGATCGGGGGATTCTCGAGCTGCGGATATCTGCGAGTCGGCGGGAGCTCCGACGATATTGGTCGTCAACAAGATTGACGACATCCCGACCGAAGAACGCGAGGACCGGATAGCGAGGTACGCTCGCATCGGTGACTTCGACGTCGTAGTCCCGGTATCCGCCCTGCGTGGCTGGAATCTGGATACCCTCCTCTCAGAGATCCTCGAGAGACTTCCCGCCGGGGGACCTCGGTACTTTCCCGAGGACACCGTGACCGATCGGCCGACGACTTTCCTGGCCTCCGAGCTGGTCCGGGAGCGAGTCTTTTACCTCACCAAGGAGGAAGTGCCCCATTGCACCACGGTGGTAGTCCGCGAGGCCGAGGAGAGACCGGGTCCGATCCTGTATTTGGCCATGGATATCGTCGTCGAGCGAGCATCACAGAGGGGTATTCTCATCGGTCGCGGAGGGAAAATGATCAAGCGTATCGGCGAGACGGCCCGTTCCCAGGTAGAAGAATTGCTCGGTATTAAGGTATATCTGGATCTTTACGTTCGGGTGGAAAAGGGATGGCGCGACGATCCCAGGGCCCTCGATGAATTGGGTTTTTCCGACCATAAGCGGGATAATTGATGTCAAACGTCGGCTACGTGGTCGAGGGAGTGGTCCTGGCCAGCAAGCCCCTGGGGGAAAAGGATCGGTTGATTACCCTCATGACCTCCACTCGCGGTCTCGTACGCGTCTCGGCCCGGGGAGGGAGGAGCACCGGCAGTAAACTGGCCGCATTGGTGCTGCCTTTCTCGCGAGTCGAGTTGCAGCTTTGGCACGGAAGATCCCTGGACGGCATCCGCGGAGGCGAAGTACTCGACTCCCATCGCCCTCTCCGAGAAGATCCCGAAAAGATAGCTCACGCCTATTGCGTGGCCGAGATTGCCGCCTCGCTGGCTCAGGAAGGTGAAAGCGACCGACCTCTGTATCTCTTGGTGGCCACCACCCTCACCCTGATCGCGCGCGCGAATCCGGATCTGGCCCTGGCATTCTATTGTGTTCGCGCCGTAGGGGTCGCGGGGTTTTTCCCCCTTGTCGAGAATTGCGCGAATTGCGGACGCGACGCAGATGGCGGCTTTTTGTCCTTCGGGGCCGGTGAACTGACCTGTACCGAATGCCCACGTCGGCCCGGCGCCGGCGCCGAGGTGTCGGCCGATTTGGTGCACACGATATTGCAGCTTCGCGACGTTCATCCACGAGAACTACCGCGATGGGAGGTCGACCCGGGTCAGTTGAGACGGGTTAGGGAACTGATGCTCGACTACCTCGAGTATCACCTCGGTCGCGCGGTGAATTCGCGACGTTTTATCGATATACTAGCTTAGGCCCCCGGGGGCCAACGTAATTGCCGAAGGAGGGCGCTGGGATGGACGATCTGGAAAAAGTTGATGAGATACGAAGGAGAACTGGAGCCAGCTATCGCGAGGCCAAAGAGGCTTTGAAACGGGCCGAAGGCGACCTGCTGGAAGCCCTGATTGATCTGGAGGAGAGTAGGGAGAGGGATCGCTGGGCGGAGAGAATCCATGTCAGCGGTAGCGAGTTGGTGGACAAGGTTCGAGACCTGATCCACGAGGGCAACGTAAGGCGAGTTAAGGTGCGACACGACGGGCGCACCCTGTTGGAGTTTCCGGTTACCGTCGGCGCTTTGGGCGCGTTGTTCCTTCCCACTCTCGCCGCCCTCGGTGCCATCGCCGCCATGGTGACAGAGTGCACTGTGATAGTCGAGCGTGGTCCCGAGAGCGAATCGGGCGAAGAAGGAAACGGGAAACGGGAAGGTGCCGGGGAGCGCCTCGCCTCCGAGGACGACGAACTCTGAGGGACGACGCGGGAACCGCAAACCGGGCTTTGAATCCGAATAATCGATACTCAGTCGAAGGGTGATATCTCCATGCACGTGACCTTTCAGGATGCCATCCTGAAACTCAACGAATTCTGGCGCGACCGCGGTTGCCTTCTGGAGCAACCATACGACATCGAGAAGGGAGCGGGGACCATGCACCCGACCACCTTTTTCCGGTCGTTGGGTCCCGAACCCTGGGCGGTTGCCTATACCGAGCCCTCGCGCCGACCGGTCGACGGTCGCTACGGGGAGAATCCCGTGCGCCTATACCGCCACTGGCAGTACCAGGTAATAATGAAGCCCTCACCCGAGGACATCCAGGAGATTTACCTCGAAAGCCTCGGAGCCCTGGGAATAGACTTTTCCCGCCACGACGTCCGCTTCGTCGAGGATAACTGGGAGGCACCCACCCTCGGAGCCTGGGGGCTTGGCTGGGAGGTATGGATCGACGCGATGGAGGTCACGCAGTTTACCTTCTTTCAGCAGATGGGGGGCATGGAGCTTTCGCCCATTGCCGTCGAGTTGACCTACGGATTGGAGCGGTTATCCAGCTTCCTGCAGGGCGTGGACGACGTCTTCGACCTCGATTGGAACGGATCCGTCGATTACGGCGAGGTTTTCCGCAGGGCCGAATACGAACATTCAAAATACTCTTTCGAGGTGGCGAACGTGGAGTTCCTTTTCGACGCTTTCGGCGCCTACGAACGCGAGGCGGAACGCTGCCTCGAGGAAGATCTGGTGCTTCCGGCCTACGATTATGCCCTGAAGTGTTCTCACGTATTCAACCTACTGGACAGTCGGGGGGCTTTGAGCGTAACCGAGAGGACCGGTTACATGGGACGCGTCAGGAATCTCGCCCGTCGATGTGCCCGGGCGTTCATGAAGCAAAGGGAAAGCGCCGGATTTCCCCTTGTCAAAGGCAAAGGGGAGGTGGGCTGATCCGTGGGTGAACAGGTGAGAGACGCCGTATTCGAAATTGGAACCGCCGAGATCCCGGCAGCCTATATGCCCGATGCCATGGAGCAGATGAAATCTATCCTCGAGGAGTCTCTGCGGGAGGGCGCCCTGGATGTGACAGATGTCACGATATGGGCGACTCCGCGTCGGCTCGTCGCCTATCTGCGTTCGGTGCCCCCGCGGGGCAGAGAGACCTCGGAGGAGGTGCGAGGGCCTTCCGAATCCGTGGCATTTACCGACGAGGAGCCCACCCGGGCCGCCCGGGGTTTCGCCCGCTCCCAGGGAGTGAATGTGGAGGAATTGGTAGTTCGAGATGATGAGAAGGGTCGTTACGTCTACGCGCAGAAGACGGACCCCGGAAGGGACTCCGGGGAAATCCTCTCCGAGACTTTCTCCGGCGTGCCGAACTCGCTGAACTTTCCGAGAACCATGCGCTGGGGGAGCGGTGAGCACTCTTTCGTGCGTCCTATCCGCTGGATAGTCGCTCTTTTGGGTGACAATATCATCCCCCTCGAGGTGGCCGGTATCGAATCGGATCGGATGACCGGTGGGCCGCGTTTTTGCCCCACCCTCATCGAGATAGCCCGCGCCGAGAGCTACCCAGCGGCCCTCGAAGATGCGGGAATAGTCCTAGATCCCGCGATGCGCCGCCAATCAATCGTGGAGTCCGGGCGCGCTTTGGCCGAAGAGATAGGAGCCGAACCGGTTATGCCGGAAGAACTCCTGGAGGAAGTATCCCATCTTGTGGAACGGCCCGCGGTGCTTATGGGCAGCATACCCGAAGAATTCATGGAGGTTCCCCGGGTGGTAGTCGAGACCGCCATGATGCAGCATCTACGATTCTTCCCGGTGGAAGACTCAGAGGGGAGACTGGTCCCGAGTTTTCTCTCCGTGATCAACGGAACCGAGGACATGATTCCGACGGTCCGGCCCGGGAATGAGCTGGTGCTCAACTCGCGCCTGGCCGACGCTCGCTTCTTCTGGGAGGAGGACGCCAAGAGATCCCTGGAGGATTACGCGACGGAGCTGGATTCCGTGGTCTTCCACGAGGGTTTGGGTAGTTTGGCCGACCGCACCCATCGGATGAGCCGGATGGCCGAAGCTTTCGCCGAGGCGGGTTTTTTGGAGGAAGAAGAGCGAGGGCAACTTCTGCGCTCGGTGGCGCTGGCCAAGGCCGACCTCGTCACGTTGATGGTAAATGAATTCCCGGATCTCCAGGGGCTGATGGGTGAAGAGTATGCCCGTCTCTGGGGAGAACCGGAACCAGTATGCCGCGCCATCGGAGAACAATACCTGCCGGCCGGATCGGGCGACGATCTCCCCGACACCCGGTTGGGCCTTTGGCTGGCGCTTATAGATAAGATCGATCACCTGGTCGGCGGTTTCCGCGAGTCGCTCGTGGGTAGCGGTTCCGAGGATCCGTACGGCATGAGGAGAACGGCGACGGGTATCGTGCGCATCCTGGGCCAGATGAGAGGCGTCGCCGTAAGCGACGTCCTGCCGCCGGCGCTGAAGGTCCACGGGTGCAGCGGGGACGAGCCGCTACGGCGGGAAATCAAGGAGTATCTCACGCGAAGACTGGCCCGCATACTGGACGAGACCGGGTTCCGGCCCGAGGTCGTCTCCGCGGTTCTCGCCCGGGATTGGGATCTAGTACCGGACGTGTGGAGCCGCGTCCGTGCCGTCTCGGATTTCCTGCGACGGCCTGAATCGGAAGATCTTCTGGTGGCCTGGCGGCGTTGTCGCAATCTGGCCGCGGAGGCGGAACCGATAGAGACCCTGGATCCCGAAGAATTCGAGGCCGAAGAGGGGAGACGTCTGGCCAGTTCCCTGCGGGAGTTCGAAAGGGAGGCACTACCTCTTCTGGAATCCGGAGAATACGGGGAAGTCTTCCGGCTTGGAACTCGATTGCGTCGGCCGGTGGACGAGTTCCTCGATTCGGTGATGGTCATGGTCCCCGATGAACGGGTAAAGGGTATGAGATTGGGGCTCTTGGCGAGAATAGATCGCCTGCTTTCTTCGATGGCGGAATGGAGTGAGATCCCCGGATGATGGACTCGACCCCGAAGGAAGGCTACGTGTACGTCGTCTCCGACTCCGTGGGAGACACCGCGGAGTCCGTCGCGCGGGCCGCAATCAGTCAGTTTCAGGCCAACTCCGACCCTAGAATCATCCGGCGCATTCCCTTCGTTAACTCGCGAGACAGGGTCGAGGAGGCGGTGCGTCAGGTGGTACGCGAGGGCGGTGGGTTGATAATCTATACCCTGGTGGTACCGGAAATTCGAGCCTACATGGACGAGGTCTCGGCCCGGGCGGGGATCGATACCGTGGATCTAATGGGGCCGGTAATGAATTCGATGGAGAAGCTCCTGGGAAGAAAACCCCGTCAGGAGCCCGGCATAATTCATAGGATGGACGAACAGTATTTCCGTCGCGTGGCCGCCGTCGAGTTTGCCGTCAAGTACGATGATGGCAAAGATCCGCGCGGGTTCTTGCTGGCGGACGTGATTTTGGTCGGGGTATCGCGGACGTCTAAGACGCCGGTGTGTATGTATTTGGCCCACCGGGAAAAGCGCGCGGCCAACTATCCGCTGACCCCGGAGATAACGCCTCCCCGGGAATTGTACCTGGCCCGGGATCGCATAATCGGTCTCACCATTTCTGCCGAACAGCTTCAGGAAATCCGACGAGAGCGCATTCGGCGCCTCGGGCTCAAGGCGAATTCGGCGTACGACGATCCTAGAAGGATTCGCGAGGAGCTGGCCTTCGCCCGGGAAATCTTCTCCGAGCTGGAGTGTCCGGTCATCGATGTAACACACAAGGCCGTCGAAGAGACGGCGACGACGGTGCTCGAGATGATGAGGAAGGGAGAGTGGAGTCGTGGGTGAGGATACGGCCCGCAGCCGGTACATATACCGTTTCGAAGATGGCTCGCGCGATATGAAGGACTTGCTCGGGGGGAAAGGTGCCAATCTGGCGGAAATGACGAGCATGGGACTTCCCGTGCCTCCGGGGTTTACCATCACCACCCGGGCTGCGGTGAAATACCGGGAACTCGGCGGGATGCCCGACGGTCTGGAAGATGAGATATGGCGGGCGATGACAGAATTGGAGAGGACGCGCGGGCGGCAGTTCGGCTCAAGGCTGAATCCACTTTTGGTTTCCGTGCGCTCCGGTGCCCCGATTTCGATGCCGGGCATGATGGATACCATATTGAACCTGGGTCTCAACGACGAGACGGTCAGGGGATTGGCGGAAGCCACCGGGGACGAAAGATTCGCCCTGGATTGCCTGCGCCGCTTCATACAGATGTTCGGCAACGTGGTCCGCGGCATATCCACGGGAGACTTCGAACGTCTATTGGAATCCGTACGTCACGAGAATGGAGTGTCTTCGGATCACGAACTGAGCAGCGATGCCTTGCGCGAGATCATCGAGAGGTACAAGGATCTTTACGAGAAACGGACGGGCGAACCCTTTCCCGAGGACCCGAGACGCCAGCTTCTCGAGGCGGTCGAGGCCGTCTTTGCCTCCTGGGATAATCGCCGAGCCGTAAAGTACCGCGAGCACCATGGGATACCCGACGATCTCGGGACCGCCGTAAATGTCCAGACGATGGTCTTCGGCAACCTGGGGCAAACGAGCGGTACCGGAGTCCTCTTCACGCGCGATCCGGCGAATGGCGAGCCCAACCTGTACGGTGAGTTTCTGCAAAACGCCCAGGGTGAAGACGTGGTTGCGGGGATCCGGACGCCACGCCCCGTGGATGATATGGCGGATTCGATGCCAGAAATATACGAGCGGCTGAACGAAATCGCCCACACCCTGGAAGCACATTACGGCGACGTACAGGACATAGAATTTACCGTGGAGGAGGGTGATCTCTTCCTTTTGCAAACTCGCGGAGCCAAGCGGACCCCCGCCGCGGCGGTTCGCATCGCGCACGACATGGTACGTGAGGATCTTATCTCGAAGGAGGAAGCGCTGATGCGGGTGGACCCGGAGAAACTATCCGTACTTCTCCATCCCAGCATCGATCTCTCCGACGATCACGAACCCATGGCGCACGGATTACCCGCTTCTCCGGGGGCCGCCACCGGGAAGGTGGTATTCGATCCCGACGAGGCGGAGCGACGAGGTACGACGGGGGAGCGGGTGCTCCTGATGCGGCCCGAAACTACTCCGGATGACATTCACGGGATCGTCGGGGCCCAGGGTATCGTTACCAGCCGCGGCGGCATGACCTGTCACGCGGCTATCGTGGCCCGCGGTATGGGTAAGGCGTGCGTGGTCGGTTGCAGCGATATCGTCATAGATTTGGAGAAGGGCGTGGCCTCGGTGGGCCCTCTCACCATCGAGTCGGGAGACCTCGTCACCATCGATGGATCCACCGGCGCGGTCTTTTTGGGCGAGATGGATCTGATCGAACCGGTGCTCACCAGCCACTTCCGGACATTTCTCGGCTGGGCCGACGGAGTCCGCCGTCTGGGCGTTCGGGCCAACGCCGATACCCCCCACGATGCCGCGCTGGCGCGCGATTTCGGTGCCGAAGGTATCGGTCTTTGTCGAACCGAGCACATGTTCATGCAACCGGAACGCCTCCGGGCGGTGCAAAAGATGATCATGGCCAACACCTCCGAGGAGAGAAGAGAGGCCCTGAAGGCCATCCTGCCTCTGCAGCGTTCCGATTTCGTCCAGCTTTTTACCGAAATGGACGGGTTGCCCGTAACAATCAGGTTGTTGGACCCCCCGCTGCACGAGTTCTTGCCGGACGTGGACGAGCTCCGAGACGAGATTCGACAGATGCGCTCCGAGGGGGCGATCTGGTCCGAGCTCGCGGTGAAAGAGGAACTCTACAGCAGGGCCGTAGCCCTCGAGGAAGTCAACCCGATGCTGGGTTTGCGCGGTTGCCGCCTGGGTATCACCAGGCCGGAGATATACGAGATGCAGGTGAAGGCAATCTTCGAGGCAATGCGAGAGGTGCGCTCGAAGGACATCGACATATTCCCCGAGATCATGATCCCGCTGGTCAGCGACGTAAACGAGTTCCGACAGTTGGCCACCATGATACGCCGCGTGGCGGAAGAGGTCGGTGACGTGGGAGATTACTCGGTGGGTACCATGATCGAAGTTCCCAGGGCATGCATAACCGCCGACGAGATAGCGGGCGAGGCGGAGTTTTTCTCCTTCGGTACCAACGATCTGACGCAAACCGTGTTCGGTTTCAGTAGAGACGACGCGGAGGCCAAGTTCCTCCACCAGTACCTGGCGGACGGCATTCTCGATGACAACCCCTTTTCGGTGTTGGATGTAAAGGGTGTGGGAGAATTGGTGAAGCTCGGGGTGAGACGGGGTCGCGAGGCTCGCGATGGATTGAAGGTAGGCATATGCGGAGAACACGGAGGGGATCCGCGCTCCATCGATTTCTGTCATCGCGTCGCGATGGATTACGTCAGTTGTTCTCCGTATCGTATTCCCATAGCTCGTCTTGCGGCCGCCCAGGCGGCACTGAAGTCCGAAGAGTAGTTCATGCAGAAACGGGTAAAGAAACCCCGGGGGTGGTTGGCACCGATGGTGCAGGAAATGCCACCCCCGGGCGCGAACGATAATGCGTGGTAGGATTCCAGCTGGGGCCGATGCCCCAGTTTTTCGTGATCTTTCACAATGGCGGACTTTATCCGGGGGAGGGTGTCGGTTGTGGCCCACGACGAGAGCGTCGATCGAGTACGCGAGTTGAGCGATCTGGCGGAGATCGTCTCCGAATACGTCACCCTTCGCAAGAGGGGAAGCAACCTGGTGGGTTTGTGTCCCTTCCACGAAGAGCGAACCCCGTCCTTCACCGTATCCCCGGACCGGCAGCTCTTCTACTGTTTCGGGTGCGGTGCCGGAGGCGACGTGTTCAACTTCATAATGATGATAGAGGGTATGACTTTCCCCGAGGCCCTACGCTATCTGGCCGAACGTGCCGGCGTTGAATTGTCCTCGGGCGGCGAATCTCGCGAAGAAGCCTCTCGCTCCCGAAAGATGCGGGACTACCTACTGCGGGTTGCGGAATTCGCGGCAAACCGTTTTGAAAGCAACCTCGCAGGGAAGGAAGGAAAGGCGGCGCGAGATTACCTGGCCTCCCGCAAAGTGGACACGCAACTGGCCGGGGAATACCGTCTCGGTTTCGCAGAATCCGGCTGGTCTTCTCTTACCGATGTCCTGAAAAGGGAAGGTTTTAGCCTCAAGGCCGCAGAAGTATTGGGACTGGTTCGAAGATCTCGGGGCGGCAGATACTACGATCTAATGAGAAACCGGCTCATTTTCCCCATAACGGATATCCAGAGTCGAGTCATAGCCTTTGCCGGACGCACCCTGGCCGACGAGGAACCCAAGTACCTGAATTCCCCGGAGAGCCCCGTATTTGCCAAGGGGGACGTGTGGTACGGGCTCGACGCTGCGAGAGAAAGTATACGCCGGAGGGATAGGGCCATCATTGTCGAAGGATACATGGATGTCCTCGCCTGTGCCCGAGAGGGCTGGCAAGAGACCGTGGCGGCCATGGGAACGGCCGTGACGGCAAATCAGGCCCGGATCCTGGCCCGATATACGCGAACGGCATTGACGGCTTTCGACGGGGACGAGGCCGGAATCAGGGCGGCACTCAGAAGCTACGCCAGTTTTGCATCCTGCGGTGTGGATCTGCGCGTGATGGAATTTGAAGCGGGTAGAGATCCCGCCGACGTATTGTCGGCGGAAGACGGTTCTGATATGTTCTCCCGGGTGGTGGCGAATGCGACGGACTTTTTCGAATTCGCATGGGAGCACGCCAAGGAGTCCGTCGACCTACGTAGTTCACGGGGCAAGGCGGATGCCGTCGAAATGATGGTAGAGATAATCGCCGCCGAGGAGGATCCCATCGTGGGGGGAGATCAGATTCGAAGGATTGCCCAGGATCTGCGAGTCTCCGAGGAGGCGGTGCGCGCGGGTTTGAAAAGGGCGCGCAGACAGCACCGCCGCCCGAGGACTGGAGACTCGGGCGAAACGGCCGAGAGGCCGTCGATCTCCGAGGGCGAGGCGGATGTCGGAGGGGGTCAGATGAAGGCGGAACGCGCGGTGGTTTCCATGATGCTGCGTCACCCGGAGTATCTGGCGCGGGGACGAGAGTGCCTGCAACCCGAGGATTTTCGCAGCCGCCTCTACGCTGCTCTGGCCGGCGACATACTCGAATCCGACGACGTGGAAGATCCCCATAGGATGGCGGGGATAATGATCGGTCGCGGGGACGAGGAGATGAAGGCGGAACTGGCGAGGATCATGATGGAGGAGTCGGATGCGAGTTCCGACGATAGGGTTTTCGAGGATTGTGTCGTCCTCTTGAAGAAGAGAAGTGTGGAAGGTAAACTTGAAAAATTGCGACGACAGGTTGCGGACTTGCAGCGTCGAGGTGAGCCTATTCCCCCGGAGCTTTTGCGGGAACAGGCCGATCTTTTGGCCGAGTTGAAGGGATCTATAGATCCCTGGAGAAGTAAACGCGGGCAGCGGGAGTGATGGTGTTGAGCGTCCTGGAGCCGAAAGACAATGAGATCCGAAACGAGGGGAAAGACTTGAGCGCCGAGGAAACCGGTGGGGATAAGGAATATCTAAAGCTACCCGAAGTCCAGGAACTTCTGGATGAGGGCAAAGATCGCGGTACCCTGGCGTATCAGGATATAATGGATGCCCTCGAGGAAGTGGATCTAGAAGTATCGCAAATTGAGGAAATCTACCAGAAAATCCGCGATGAAGGCATTAGTATCGAGGGAGATCCGGCCGAAGTCGAAGAGGAATCTGAGGACAATCTGGATTTACCCGAGGGCATCTCTTTGGATGACCCGGTCCGGATGTATCTCAAGGAAATCGGTCGAGTTAACCTGCTCAAAGCCGAAGAAGAAGTCGACCTGGCCAAGCGGATAGAGGAAGGCGACGAGGAGGCCCGCAAGAAGCTGGTCGAGGCCAACCTGCGCCTGGTAGTCAGCATCGCAAAACGTTACGTGGGTCGGGGTATGCTCTTTTTGGATTTGATCCAGGAGGGTAACCTGGGCTTGATGAAGGCCGTCGAGAAATTCGACTATCGCAAAGGCTATAAGTTCAGTACCTATGCGACCTGGTGGATACGCCAGGCGATCACCCGGGCCATAGCCGACCAGGCCCGGACCATCCGCATTCCGGTGCATATGGTCGAGACTATCAATAAACTGATTCGCATTCAGCGTCAGCTCCTCCAGGAACTAGGCCGCGAGCCCACGCCGGAGGAGATCGCGCGGGAGATGGATCTGGACGCCGATCGCGTTCGCGAGATCATGAAGATTTCCCAGGAACCCGTGTCCCTCGAAACGCCCATCGGCGAAGAGGAGGACAGTCATCTGGGAGATTTCATCCCCGACGAAGAGGCCCAGGAACCGGCGGACGCCGCCTCCTTCGCCCTGCTCAAGGATCAGTTGGAGGGAGTACTCCACACTCTGACCGACCGCGAGGAGAAGGTTCTGCGCCTGAGATTCGGTCTCGACGACGGACGATCTCGCACGCTGGAAGAAGTGGGACAGGTGTTCGGCGTTACGCGGGAGCGCATTCGCCAGATCGAGGCGAAGGCCCTCCGCAAGTTGCGCCATCCCAAGCGTAGTACTTCCCTCAAAGACTACATGGAATGAGGGTTGACGCCCGCAGGGGCTGATTTTATAATGGTCTGTGCTCGTTGAAGATGTTTACGCTCCACGGTAGCTCAATGGCAGAGCGTCCGGCTGTTAACCGGAGGGTTGTAGGTTCGAGTCCTACCCGTGGAGCCAATCTTCTGGCGAAGACGAGGCCTAGTCGGGCCCATAGCTCAGTGGTCAGAGCAGGGGTCTCATAAACCCAAGGTCGTTGGTTCGAACCCAACTGGGCCCACACAATCCATGGCCCCATGGTCAAGTGGTAAAGACACCAGCCTTTCAAGCTGGAGACCCGGGTTCAATTCCCGGTGGGGTCACAATCAAGTGACGATCGAGAAACACAGAGCGTGGGGCGAGCCTTCATCCGACATCCGCCGGGATGGAAATGATGAAGATCGCCCCACGCTCGTTCTTTGCTCGATAGGTTAACTTTCCTCCGAACCGCCTTTCCGTCAGAGATTTCGCCAAATAGAGCCCCATCCCCGTTCCCATCCGGCGCGTGGTGAAAGAGGGTCGGAATATCTTCTCTATCGGCGACACCTCCACGCCGGGACCGTTATCGCAGACCTCGATGGATAGCTCCCCCCCGGCGGCGAAACCGGCAGCTATCCGCACCTCGCCCACTTCTGCGGGGGCGAAGGTCACGGCGTTATCGGCGAGCATGAATACTATGCTCCCCAGCAAATCCAGCTTACCCTCGCACATCTCGATTCGCCCTTTGGCCATCGGGGTTATGGTCACGCCTTTCAGCCTCGCCCGGTAAGCCACCCGGTCGATCGTGTTGCGAAGCAGCTCCTTCAAAGAGATGGTCTCCTTGCGCCTCGAGTCAGACTGTTTGGCGGGTGCAGGCATTACCTGGCGCAGCAACTCCTCCAGCACTTCCACTTCACAGAGCGTCGCCTCCACGAGGTCGATTTGGCAGTGGTTCGCTGCCGTTCGCCTTCGCAGCAGCTCCAGCTGCAGCGCGGCCCTTATGTTGCCGATCACGTTTCTGGCCTCGTGCATGTGAGCGACCATTAACTCGACTCCCATGCCCATCGTGGCGGCGATGTCTTCGATTCCGGCATCCAGGGTATCATAACGGCTCACGGGACCGTCCTCCAATCGTCGGTTCACCGGCCCTCTAGTTCGAACGACGAACAGGAGAATCCTCCCGCAAGGTCGGGAGGAAATGGGCGAAAGGGCACGAAAATCGTCGAATGGGGGGTGATTCACCGTGCCGGATTCCGATCGTAAGGACCAGGTGATCGATTTGTGTCGCCGATTGGTGAGGATCCCGACTGCGACCGGGGAGGAGGGAGAGGCCATCCACTTTCTGGAGTCGGAGATGTCGCGGCTGGGATATCGGACTTTTATCGATGACACCGGTAACCTGCTCGGCGTCATCGAGGGAGGGAAACCGGGTCCCAGGATTCTGCTCGACTCACACGTGGACACGGTGCCCGTCTCGGACGAGTCAGCGTGGAGGGTAGATCCCTTCGGCGGAGATGTCGTGGGAGGCAGACTCTACGGGCGCGGGAGCAGCGATATGAAGGGTGCACTGGCGGCATCGATCGTCGCGGGAGAATCCTTTGCCGGGGGGCGGGATGGCTTCGCGGGCGAAGTGTGGATCAGTGTGACCGTGGCGGAGGAGATCTACGAGGGTGTGGCCGCTCGGGAAGTCGAGCGTAGGGTGGCACCGGATTTGGTCGTGGTGGGGGAGTCCACCGATCTGAAACTGAACCGTGGTGGGCGCGGAAGGGCGGAGGTGGCGATGGTTGCTCGGGGACGTAGCGCACACTCGTCGAACCCCTCCGCGGGAGATAATGCGGTATATAAGATGGTCGAGGCGATTTCTGCCGTGCGGGAGCTCGAGCTGTCCCGTCACCCGCAGCTTGGTCGGGCGATAGCGGAACTAACCGACATCAAATCGCGCCCTTACCCCGGAGCTTCCGTGGTGCCGGATTTCTGCCGGGCCACCTACGACCGGCGTCTCCTTCCCGGAGAAGAGCGAGATGAGGTGTTGAGACAATTCGCCGACGCCGTCTCGGGTGTGGACGGCGTCGGAGTCGAGTTCGTCACTGCGGAAGCGACTATGTGGACGGGGAGGCGAGTCTCCGCCGAGCGTTTCTTCCCGGCGTGGTTGTACCCGAAAGATCATCCCGATCTGGACGCGATACGGCGAGCACTGGAGTCCCGCGAACTGTATCGGGGTACGGGAACCTATTCATTTTGCACCAATGCGGCACATTGGGCCGGAGTCGCCGGCATCCCGACCTTCGGTTACGGTCCCTCCAAAGAAACGCTGGCGCACGTCGATGATGAATACATCGAGGTAGAAGAACTATACGAGGCCTACCTCGGCTACGAGGCCATTCTCGAGGGCCTTTTGAGTTGACGCTTTCCGGCCTTACTTCTCGCCCTCTCCCGAAGCGGGGAAGATCTGCAGGGCGCGGTGTATCCGATCCGCAGATCTTTGCGGGCCCACGAGCCGCACCAGGGCGAAGAGGCTGGGACCCACCGTCATCCCGGATAGTGCCACGCGGATGCCGTGGATCAACGGCGCTGCCTTGATGTCGCATTCGGACGCCGTATTGCGAACCACTTCTTCTATACTCTCCTCGTCCCACTTTTCCAGCTGCGGCAGTCCTTCGGCCGTGAGACTCAAAGCCCTCCGAACGTCGGGATCTTCGAAGTAGGAGGACAGCTCGTCGGGGATTTCCACCTTCTCCGTGAAAAAGTGGGCTCCGTAATCGACGATCTGTTTGCCGTAACGGAATCTGTTCCCCAAAGCTTCGACGATTTCATCCACGAATTCGATCAACTGGGGGTCTTTGGCCTCGGAAGCGTCCAGAATGCCTTCTCGCACCAGGGATTCCAGCGCCAGCCGGCGACGTCCCGGGATATCCAGGTTCTGAACGTACAGAGAATTCAGGTGGATTAGCTTCTCCATGTTGAACTGGGCCGGGCTCTTGCGGACATCCTCCAGGTGGAAGTTCTCGATCAGCTCTTCGGGAGGCATGTACTCTCTTTCGCCGTCGGGCGACCATCCCAAAAGAGCCAGGTAATTCATGAAAGCCTCGGGCAAAAAGCCCTGATCCCTATACTCGGTCAGCGAGGCGGCACCGTGACGCTTGCTCAACCGCGAGCCGTCCGGTCCGAGAATCTGTGGCAGATGTGCGAAGGCCGGGGGCTCGTAGCCAAAGGCGGAGTAGAGCATGAGCTGTTTCGGAGTGTTGGACACGTGGTCATCCCCGCGGATTACGTGGGTGACCTTCATCGCGTTGTCATCTATGACGTTCGCGAAGTTGTACGTAGGAGTACCGTCGGATTTGACGAGGATGTAATCTCCGAACTGCTCGTTTTCGAAGACGTGATGACCGCCGACGATGTCGTCGAACTCAGAACTCCCGCCGGGATTGGCCAATCGGACCGCCAGGCCGGGTTCGAGCGTGTCATCGGCCTCGGCACGTTCAGCGCAGCGACATTCGGCACCCTCGGGTGCTCCTTCGGCCTCGCAATAGCACAAATAGGCGTGACCGGATGCCACGAGCCTGTCGGCGTGTTCGTGATAGAGGTCCAGGCGCTCGCTTTGGAAATACGGTCCGTACGGTCCCTCGATATCGGGACCTTCATCCCAGTCCATGCCGATCCACGACAATCCATCGGTTATGACGTTGACGGCTTCCTCTACGTGTCTCTGCTGGTCGGTATCCTCGACGCGGAGAATGAACACACCATCATTTCCCCTGGCGAAGAGCCAGTTGAAAAGGGCGGTGCGCACGTTGCCCACGTGCATGTAACCGGTCGGACTTGGTGCAAATCTTACTCTTACGTTCACGATGGTATCCCGGCCGATGGCCGGGAATCTCACTCTCCTTCGGTGGGAAGTGTCGGACGCTCGATCTTCGAGGACCTCCCGATCCAATGATAATGGCAATTTCCGACGGCCGGCAAGCACGTCTCCGCGGGCGATCCGGGCGAGCAGGGAAGTAGAAAGTGCGACTCCGCTAAACTGCGGGGTGCGGTATGCCGATATACTCACTGTGAAGACTTCGCGTCGCCACGACCTGCCGCGGGAGCTGGCGCAAACGACGATCCCGGGAGGATTCTGAGGGTAGAGGATGGAAGGTAGTACATGGAAATATTTGGATATAATCCTTTATTTCGGGAGGGATGGACTTGCGGATCGAAACCGAGATCGAGCCCATCGGAGTAATGATGGCCGACGACAACGAGGCGTTGTGCCGGATCGTCAAGGAGTACCTGGATACGCAGCCCGACTTGAGCATGCTGGGATACTTCGCCGAGGGAGAGAGCCTCCTCGCGGCCCTGGGGAAACAGAATCCCGAAGTGATCATTCTGGACGTGGTTATGCCACATCTCGATGGCATTTCCGTGCTAAAACGTATGCAGAAGCGACGGGACGAGAACGGGAGCAGGGTTCTCGTCTTGTCCGCTTTCGGCCAGGAGCGGATAACGGCTCGGGCCTGTCGCCTCGGCGCCGACTATTTCCTCATGAAGCCTTTCGATTTGGAGGTTTTGGGAGACAGGATCCGGAATATGGTGCGCGCCGGTCGTGACGGGTTGAGTGCAGGAGCCTCCTCCGAGTTGATCGCGGCCGAGGACGGTGCCTACGCTGAGGTGACCGCAGTTTTGCGCGCCGTCGGAGTCCCGCCGAACGTTAGGGGATACCGCTATCTCCGTCGGGCAATCCTGCTGGTCGTGGAGGATTTGAGTCTCATCGAGGCGGTAACGAAGGAACTGTATCCCGCGGTGGCGGACGACTTCGATACCAGGCCCACACGCGTGGAACGAGCCATCCGGCACGCGATAGAGACTGCCTGCGACCGCGGATATCCCGACCTCATGGAACGCCACTTCGGTTACCCCCTGAATCCTCGCCGGGGCAAGCCGACCAACTCCGAATTCATCGCCCTGGTGGCCGACCGTGTGCGGCTCCGTTGCGGTCTGGACTAGAAGCGGCGGCAGGGGAGCTGACCAGGTCCGCATGGTCGAAAATCGAACATCCCGGGTGTTCCGAACCGGCTGCAGAAGTTTACGGCCGTTCTGCCCATCCAGATTACGAATACCCGGGATTATTGCGAGATAGTTTCACGGGACCCGGGGCGATATCGAAACCGGTGGCCAATCCGAATTTCACCGCATAATTTGGAGGAGAATGGCGCCTTTTCCGAGAAGTCCATAACCAGATTGAGCCCGCCATTGCAGGCCGTCGTGGGCATCGAATTATCCGTACTACGGTCCGCCAGAAAAGGGATGTTTCCGAAGGACGGTGGCTACCCCGGCGGGCCCTTTTTCTGAGTGACGGGATGTCGGAAATCAGAAACGTATGCGAATATCGTTAGTACGAAGGAGGCGTCATGTTGGGCATTTTTGAGCGAATGGCCCGAGAGGGACACGAGCAGCTGATATTCTGCCAGGACACAGAAAGCGATCTTAAGAGCGTGATCGGAATTCACGACAGTACCCTGGGTTCTGCCCTCGGAGGGTGTCGGATGTGGGACTATTCCTCCGAAGAAGAGCTCGTCGACGACGCATTGGCCCTATCTCATGGCATGACGGAGAAATCCGCGATCACCCGCACCAACCACGGAGGTGGGAAGGCCGTCATATGGGGCGATCCCCACCGCGACAAAAGCGAGGCGCTGCTCAGGTCTTTCGGGCGTTTTGTGGAGGGGCTCGGCGGGCGCTTCATCACCGGTACTGACGTCGGCACCACGGGAGAGGATTTCGTGGTGGCCAGTTCCGAAACCCGCTGGCTGGTCGGTCTCCCGGAGTACGCCGGAGGCAGTGGAAACACTTCGGTCACGACCGCCTATGGGGTACTTAACGGGCTTCGCGCGGCCGCCGCCCACGTTTGGAACGACGACGATTTGAGCGGTAAGAGAGTGGCTATTCAGGGGGTGGGCAAGGTAGGTGAACACCTGGTCTCACTCCTTCGAGACGCCGGCTGCGAGCTGATCGTGACCGATATCGATTCCGAAGCGGTGAAAAGGGTTGTCGACACTTACGAGGTGGAGTCCGTGGAGCCGGAATCTGTCTACGATGTGGATTGCGACATCTTCAGCCCCTGTGCCCTCGGTAACGTGTTGAATCCCGACACCATCGAGAGGTTGAAATGCCGCGTAGTGGCGGGGGCGGCGAACAATCAGTTGTCCGAGCTCCCGGTGGGGGATAGGCTTCACGAAATGGGTATTCTCTACGTTCCCGACTACATAATAAACGCCGGCGGATTGATCCAGGTCGCCGATGAGGTGGAAGGTTACGACCGAGATCGAGTCACGAGGAAGACGGAGGGTCTCTACGATCTGTTGCTGGAATGCTTCGCCCGGGCCGACGAATGGTCCGTCGCCCCGTTCCGCGCCGCCGATCGCCTGGTAAGGGAGCGGATCGATACTCTGGGTGCGATCAATCGAATTCATCTGCCGCGCTGAGGCGTGCCGAAAGGGGAATACACCGTGCAAGTATTTGAGACCATGACGGACATGGAACACGAACAGCTGGTCTTTTGCTACGATAAGATCTCCGGGCTCAAGGCGATCATCGGCATCCACGATACCACGCTGGGTCCGGCACTGGGCGGAACCCGTATGTGGCCCTACGAGACCGAGGACGAGGCGATAATTGACGTCCTCAGGTTGTCTCGGGGTATGACCTACAAGAACTCCGCCATGGGGTTAAACCTCGGTGGCGGCAAGGGTGTCATAATTGCGGATCCGCGAAAAGACAAAAGCGAGGCTTTGTGGCGAGCCTACGGCCGTTTCGTGCAGAGTCTCGGCGGCCGCTATTATACCGCCGAAGATGTGGGCGTATCTCCCGACGATATCGACATCGTGAACGAGGAGACGGATTACGTTGCCGGGCTGTGGCATAAATCCGGAGATCCCTCCCCGGCCACGGCGTACGGAACCTACGTGGGCATCGGTGCCTGTATGGAAAACCTAACTGGTTCCTCGGATCTCGATGGGGTGACCGTAGCCGTCCAGGGTATCGGCAGCGTCGGCACTGCCCTGTGCGAGTTGCTGCACGAGGCCGGTGCCAATCTTCTGGTCGCGGATATCTACGAGGACAAAGTCCAGAGAGCCGTGGAAGAATTCGGTGCAAAAGCCGTGGATCCGGACGAGATACACGCCGCAGAGTGCGACGTCTACGCGCCGTGCGCTCTGGGCGCTACCATTAACGATGAGAGCATACCCGAACTCCGTTGCCGTGTCGTCGCCGGTTCGGCAAATAATCAGCTGGCCGAGGAGCGTCACGGAGAAATGCTGCGCGATAGGGGAATCCTCTACGCTCCGGATTTCGTGATTAACGGGGGAGGAGTCATAAACGTGGCCGGTGAATTTGGTCCCGCGGGATATAATAGGGAACAGGCAATGAAGAAAGTGGAGGGTATAGGAGAGAAGCTCTCGGCCATCTTCGAGATAAGTGAAAGGGAAGACATTCCCACAAACTGCGCCGCGGAGAGACTCGCCGAGGAGAGACTCGAGACCGTCGGCCGCATTCAGAGAATCCGGACCTGAGGTGTCGGACCTTTTCGCGCGCACTCCCCTGGTGCTGACCGGGGAATTCGGTAGCGGCAAGACGGTGCTAGCATTGTCGCTGGCGCTGGAAGCGCGAAGCCGCCGGGATGGAGACGTCGTCTTGGTGGATATGGATCTGGTTACACCTTTCTTCCGTTCCCGGGATGTGGCCGAGGAACTGGAGGGCGAGGGTGTAAGGGTCCTCTACCCGAGTTCTTTCCCGAAAGGGGTCGATTTGCCGATACTACCCCCTGGGGTCGTAGAGGCCATCGAGCTCGCCGACTTCGCGGTTTTGGACGTGGGCGGCGGGCGAATGGGGAGCCGAGTCCTCGGAGGTCTCGCCGCCTCGATTTCGGGTCGCGGGGGTCGCGTCCTCGCGGTATTGAATTCGTTTCGGCCCATGAGTTCCACACCCGAGAAAATTCACGAGGGTGTGAGGCGTCTGTCCGAGTATCTCCGCCTGCCCATCGACGGCATCGTGGCCAATCCAAACCTCGGGACTGCGACGCGGGTGGAAGACGTGAAGCGGGGCATGGAAACCGTTAGGCTCGGAGCGCTCGCTGCAGATCTTCCGATTGTCGCAGTTGGAATAGGGGAACATCTAATGGAGGAGGACGATTATCCGGGATGGGCTCGAGAACTCGCCGGGGATGCGACATTGCTCGTGGCGAGACGCCGCCTGCGCCCGGAATGGGAATGACGGGAGTCTCTCAATCGACGAGGAGGTGCACAGTGGATACCAAGTGGGTCATAGATGCCGAGCGGTGTAAGGGATGCGGTCTTTGCACCACCGTATGTCCCAGGGACATAACCTACCTTTCCGATAATTTGAACCGGCAGGGATATCGAACTGCGACGATAACGGATCAGGACGAATGCATCAGTTGCGGTTTTTGCGCCATGATATGTCCGGATGTGGCCATAGAGGTCTACCGACCCGAGAAGACCGAGTCCCGGTAGACACGCGTGGGGAGGAGACGAAATGAGCGAAACTGAGCTTCAGATGATCAAGGGGAACGAAGCCGTGGCCGAGGCCGCAGTGCGGGCCGGGTGCCGTTACTTTTTCGGTTACCCCATAACCCCACAGAATGAATTGCCCGAGTATATGTCGGGCCGGCTGGCCGAGGTGGAGGGAACCTTCCTGCAGGCGGAGAGCGAAGTGGCCGCCATCAACATGGTCTACGGTGCCGGGGGGTCCGGGGTGCGCGTGATGACCTCGTCCTCTAGCCCGGGAATCAGCCTCAAGCAGGAGGGTATCTCCTACATTGCGGGAGCCGAGGTGCCCTGCGTCATAGTCAACATGGTCAGGGGAGGTCCCGGACTGGGTAGCATTCAACCGGCCCAGTCGGATTACTTTCAGGCCACGAAGGGAGGAGGCCACGGCGATTATCGCCTGGTGGTGCTCGGACCATCGACGCTTCAGGAGCTGGTAGATCTGACTTACGAGGCTTTCGATATCGCCGATAGATACAGAAACCCGGTAATGATACTCGGTGATGGAGTCATGGGTCAGATGATGGAGCCCGTGCGCTTCCCCGAGATGATAGATCCGGAGAGCCTACCCGAAAAGGAATGGGCGACCACCGGAAGGAGAGGTCGAGAAGAATCGCGGCTGATTAACTCCCTCTACCTGGATCCGGAGGAGCTTTGGCAACACAATCTCAGGCTCGCGGAAAAGTATCGTGAGATAGAAGAAGCGGAAGTCCGCTACGAAGTGGTCAATGAGGATGCTGACTTCTTCATAGTGGCCTACGGAACCACGGCGAGGATCGCCCGGCGCTCCATGGTCGACCTGGCCGAAAAGGGCTATTCCGTGGGATTGGTGAGGCCCATAAGCCTCTGGCCATTCCCCCGTAAGGCCTTCGATGATTTGGCCGATACGGCGAAGGGCTATTTGACCGTGGAGATGAGTATGGGGCAGATGGTCGAAGATGTCCGACTGTCGGTGGATTCGTCCACGCCCGTGAGCTTTTACGGCACCGCGGGCGGAATAATGCCGCACCACGCCGATATTGCCGAAGCGATGGAGAAGCTGATCCGGGAAGGCGGGGATGACCGATGAAGGCGGTATTTACCAGGCCTAAGGCTTTGGTCGATCGACCCACCCACTACTGTCCCGGCTGTATTCACGGGACTGCCCACAGGATGATCGCCCAGGCTATGGATGAGATGGAACTGACCGAGAAGGCGATCGGTGTAGCGCCGGTGGGGTGTGCCGTATTCGCCTACGATTACTTCGATTGCGATTTCCAGGAGGCTGCGCACGGCCGCGCCCCCGCGGTAGCCACGGGCATCAAGCGAGCGGTTCCGGATGCCTTCGTATTCGCCTACCAGGGCGACGGAGATCTGGCCTCGATAGGCACCGCGGAAATCATTCACGCCGCGAGCCGCGGGGAGAATATCAGCGTGATCTTCATCAACAACGCCATATACGGCATGACTGGCGGGCAGATGGCCCCGACGACGCTGGAAGGCCAGAGGACCACCACCTCGCCGGCCGGCAGGGACGTGAAGGCAACGGGTCAGCCGCTGAAGATGACCGAGATGCTCTCCACCCTTCCCGGCGCCGCCTACCTCGCCCGGGGTTCGTGTCACGATATCAAGGGGATAAACGCCACGCAGAGGTACATCAGGCGAGCCTTCGAAACTCAGATGGCGGGCGAGGGATTTTCCATGGTCGAGATCATATCCAATTGTCCGACCAACTGGGGTATGACGCCGATCGAGTCCCTGGAGTGGATCGAGGAAAACATGCTACCGTACTACCCCCTCGGCGAATTCCGTGCGCCCGAGGAGGTGGATTGAGTTGTACCACGAAATACTTATCGCCGGGTTCGGTGGCCAGGGCGTAATGCTGATGGGACGTATGCTTGCGTATGCCGGCATGAAGCGCGATCTGCACGTATCCTGGATCCCGTCCTACGGTCCCGAACAGCGAGGCGGTACCGCCAACTGCGGAGTCGTTCTCTCCGAGGCTCCCGTGGCGTCACCCGTGGTGACCGAACCCACGGATTGCGCGGTGATGAACCTCCCCTCGCTGACGAAATTCGAGCCCAAAGTTACTCCGGAGGGATACCTCTACATCAATACCTCCCTTTGTCCCGACGAGGTGGAGCGGGATGACATCGAAGTAATCCGGGTACCGGCCACCGGAGAGGCCGACTCGATGGGAAACACGAGAGTCGCGAATATGATAATGCTCGGCGCCATGATGGGAAGTCTGGAAGGATTACCCTTCGAGGTTATGGAAGAAGTGCTTCCAGAAGTACTGCCCAAACGGCATCACGAGCTCATTCCGGTAAACCTCGAAGCTCTGAGCCGCGGCAGGGAGATTTTCGAAGAACAGCGATAAATGCCTCCGGAGGGTTTCCCCCGGTGGCGCCGACGGGGGGAAGTAGATGGTAACGTCGGAGGGTGAGGTTACGAAGCTTCCGGAACGGGTCGCAGTCGAGGAGGTCGAACGGCTCCTTCAGGGTCTCGTTGGCATCGACGCCTGTCGCGTCGTAGCGAACGAGTGGGGAGCCCTCGAAGAAATCCACGTGTTGGCGGAAGCTGAACGCCATCCCAAGCAGGTGGTAAGAGACGTGGAAAGTGCCCTGGCGGCCCGATGGAAATTGCGAGTGAATCACAAAAAGATAAGTGTGGCGCAACTGAGCGGTGGGACCGAGGAAAAGGTGCATCCGGCGGTCCCATCCTCATCCCTCAGGTTGGAATCATTGAGTACCCACAATCGATTGGATGATGCCAGTGTGGAGGTATCCCTGGTACTCCGCGCGGAGACGGGAGAGGCTTTCGAAGGCTCCGCGACAATAGGAGGCGGTCGGGGTAACCATCTGTCGGTGTTTGCCCGGGCGGCGGTGGCGGCAGCCAACCAATACCTCGACGACGGTAGCGCCGTGGAGTTGGAAAACGTGCGCTCGATAGAAATGGCGGGACGGGAGATCGTCGTATGCCTTTTGTCCTGTTTGAGCCGTGGCGGCGAGATTTCCCCGGTTTCCGGCTCCGGTGTCGTCGCCGACGGCGATCGCGGTCCGGCCGTCGTGAACGCCGTCCTGGCCGGCATTTTTCGACCTACCGCCAGGACTTCGGGCGACAACGGAAAGCTAGATTCAATGAGAGACGGGAATCCGGCAGTATGAGCCAGCGCCCGGCAC
>JAWODQ010000019.1:0-5607 GCA_046483165.1 Bacillota bacterium
GATCCGCGCCGGCTTGTCCGATCCGTCGCTCCGGATGTAGTAGATCAGCTCCCCCCGGGGCGCCTCGGCCCGGGTAACGACCTCTCCCTCCGGCACCCGCCGGCCTGCTCGCACCGAAACCTCCCCCGACGGCAGGTCGTCCAGGATCTGATGGCACAGGGAAAGGCTTTCCCTCGGCAGGAGCAGGTTATGCAGGTGGCGTCGACCATGGCCGGCTTCAGCCTCGGTCAGGCGGACATCCTGCGTCGAGCCATGGGCAAGAAGAAGCCGGAGGTTCTGGAGTCGGTTAAGAAGGAATTCATAGACGGGTGCCTGGCGAACGGGCACGATCGCGGTATGGCGGAAAAACTGTTCGGGTTCATCGAAAAATTCGCCAACTACGGTTTCAACCGCGGTCACACTGCTCCCTACGCGCTCTTGGCCTACCAGACCGCCTATCTCAAGGCGAACTATCCCATGTCCTTCATGGCGGCGCTGCTCACCAGCGTCATGAGCGATGGCGACAAGGTGCGCAAGTATATTGAAGAGTGCCGCAGGATGGACATCCCGGTGTTGCCGCCGGATGTGAATCGCAGCTTCGGAAACTTCACCGTCGTCGATGAGGGGATACTGTTCGGGCTCGCGGCCATACGGAACCTGGGACACAGTGCCATCGAGGCGATGGTGCACGAACGCGCGGAAAATGGATCCTTCATGTCCTTTTGGGATTTCTGCGAACGAGTGGAGCTGAGTAAGATTAACCGCCGCGCGGTGGAATCGATGATTCAGGCCGGCGCCTTCGACAGCATAGATTCCGACCGGAACGCGTTGTTGGGACGCTGCAGTTCCGTGCTAACCTCGGCGCACAACGCCCAGCGTCAGCGGGCCACCGGGCAGGTGTCCCTCTTCGAATCCCTGGGTGCGGTAGACGTACTGCCGGATTCCGGAGGCAACGGTTCCGGATCCAATGCGGGAGAGGAAGGCGCGGGAACGACGGCTCGCGAGAGGCTAGATATGGAGCGGGAGATACTGGGTGTCTACCTCTCGGGGCATCCCCTCGATGGCTGGCGAGACATACTGCGGGCGGAGATCACGGCCACCTCCGATGATCTCGCGGACCTCGCGGAGAACGCGGAGGTAGTCATGGGAGGTATGGTGGTCGACCAATCCCGCATACTGACCAAGCGCGGCGACACCATGGCCTTTTTGACCCTGGAAGACTTCGCCGGGCAGGCGGAGATCGTGGTGTTCCCCGACGTCTTCGAGGAATACGCCGAACACCTCGTCGACGACGAGGTGTTGGTGGTGAGGGGGCGAGTGAGCCATCGCGGGGATCGCCCCGGCCTGAAGGCGGAGAGCTTCGACAAGCCGGGAATGACCGAGAGGATCTTCCTTCGGGCCGACGCGGCCCTGGATGATCCGGAGAAAATGGAGCAACTTCGATGCTTGCTCGGGGGCAACCGGGGTGAGCATCCGGTGTATCTGTGTTTCGAAGACAGAGACTGCGTGGTTCGCGCGGGACCGAAGTTTAGCGTTTCCCTAAAGCCCGGGTTGAGCTCGGCCGTGGAGTCCATACTGGGCGAGGGAACCTTCTCCATAAAGGGAGCGGAAAACGGGGAAGAAACCGGGGGCCAAGACGCGCACGTGTCCGCCGATTTCGCCGGGGCGTGGGGCAGTTCGAGTTACTGAGAATAGTCGCAACTGCAAGAGAAAAAGGCCACCCACATGGGTGGCCTTCGTTATTGGTGCCGAGGGTGGGATTTGAACCCACAAGGGGCGAAGCCCCATACGATTTTGAGTCGTACGCGTAGACCAGTTCCGCCACCCCGGCAATTATGCGAACGCTCTCCATTATAGCAAAGGAAGACTGCAGCGACAATTCCCGGTTTCTGAGGGGGATCGTAGCATCGTGTACCGTGGCTTCACTCCTGATTTGAGGATAACCCACCGGGAATTCGGGCCGTGATCACCCGCATCCCCGGTGAGGGAGACGTCTTAGCGCGATAGAAGTTCGTAAAAGATCTGGGCGATTTCGGCCCGCGTGGCGCCGGCCCGCGGTCTAAGGAAATACCCGTCACCTTTTACTATTCCCGCACGCACCAGGGTCGACGTTGCATCTTGGGCCCACGGAGCCACCTCGGCACCGTCGACGAACCGGTCGAGCTCGCCGATGCCCTTTTCGTCGGACAACTCGTCGATGAGATTGAGCAGGTTTCTCATTATCACGAAGACCTCCTGGCGCGTTATGGGGTTTTCGGGGTAGAACCTGTCATTACCGGCCCCCGACACGATGCCGAGCCTCCTGGCCAAGAGGAGATGTTCCTCGTAGTAGCCGCCGGTGATGTCCACGAAGGCGGGGGAGTCTGGCGATTCGTCGACGATCCACCGATCGAGACGATAGGCGTTTAGCGCCAGCATCACGAACTGAGCTCTGGTGATGGGCACATCCGGACTGAATTTGTTATCTCCGGTGCCGGAGGTGATCTCGCGCGCGGCGATGAACGCTACGGGTTCGCGATACCAGGCGTCATCCGGGACGTCGGCGAATTCCACCGAGTTTTGTTGCAGGGCGAAGGAGGAGAGGAGGGAAGTGCGCAGTACCAACACTCCGCTTACCTCATCGTAATGGCCTCGTTCTATTTCGAAAGAGTCGTCTTCTCCGACTCGGCGGATAACGGAGGTGAGCGGATTTTCGTCCGGCGCCAATGCGTGGGGTATGCGGACAGTTATGTATCCCGAACTCAGTCGAGATAGCGGATTTCCTCCCCCTTCCGCGCGGATTTCCCAGCACGGCATTCCAGGGCGCACTCCACCGCGACTCATCCCAAGCGTGACCGAGTCCTCGTCGCTGGCGGATATCAGTGCCAAGAGCGCCCGAGCATTGAGAGAAACGTCCATTAGGGCCGTGCGGATCTCAAGATTAGCGCTTGTCTTTTCGCTTATCCTGGTCAGGTCTCTGCTGTTCAAGGTGACCAGGAGTTCGTCCGTCTCCGAAATGTCATCGATCGAGATGACAATTGAGTCATCTCTTCTCGTCCCGCCGGTGTCCATGGCCTTCGACAGGAGAGCGTCAAATACGGCGGATTTCGGCGCTGCCAGCCATCCGGAGAGGGTCCGGGAGGCGGTGATGTCCGTACTGTTGATGATCGATTCCTCGATCGTTTCAGTGCTGACCAGTACGGGATCGCTGCGATCTCCGCCACTTCGCCTCGGAGGAGAGGGGGGAGTGGGGGCCCAAAACTCGCCGGCAAACACCGGATAATCTCCAGAGGTTTGGATCCAAGACAACAGATTATCGTCCCCCAGACCTTCGAGGGCTTCTTCGAGTTTATCCCGCAGCGATGGGGTTTTCATGACTGCGAGAGATAGGGCCCCCTGGTCTCGCGTTGCTTCGCGATTTCCTACCTGAAGATCCGTTCCGCACGCTTCATTCCAGGACGAGCCGTCCACTTTGGTGTCGTCGGATGCGGCGCCGCAGATACCGCCGATCCAATCTGAGTCGGAGGCAGGAGTGGAGCCCAGGATTTCGCCGGCGAAGTAGGTGGCATTGACGTGCGATTGCCCGAGGGTTTGTCCCACCACTCCGCCGGAGAACGTATGTGCTGCGTCGGAGCTGCTCGTTCGTCCGTTCGCTCCCACGTAGCAGTTGAGGATTTCGGAATCTTGCGCGTCGGCGGCAATGGCGCCGGCGTAGGCGTAGGTTCTGCTCCCGGAAGGCACTATCATTTCGGCGGAAATAACGCCGGAGTCGAAAGAGGAGTTTCTCACGGTTCCCCCGCGGATCAAACCGACGATTCCTCCGGCCACCGCCTGCATGGAAGACGTGGAACTGTTGAGATGTGCGACGGATGAGACGTTGCCTCTGAAGGAGCAGTTGTCGATCAAGGGAGACATCTCACCTTCAGCGATGGCGGCGGCCGCTATTCCGCCGGCATAGGTCGCCGTCGCATACCAGGTGCAATCGTAGCTTACGTCTCCAAAGACCGAGAGATTGCGAACTGAGGCATCACCGGCGAGGAAGCCGAAAAGACCTCCGGAGTGATTGCGTCCGGTAGTGGTTTGATTCACAGAAAGTCCCGTGATTTCGTGACCGCCACCGTCGTAGTGTCCCCGGTACGGATCGTCGTAGGTCAGCCCCAGGGGTATCCAGTCATTACCACCCAGATCGATGTCGTCCGTCTGGAGGAATGAGAGATGGGGATGATCCCGAACGTGGGCCAGTTGCAGTGCGCTGGTGACGTGATAGTGTCTCACTCCGTCGATATCCGTGTAGTCAGAGAATCCACCGGCGGCTACGGTGACGGAACAACCCGGGACGATGCACTGATCGATCGCCACCTTAACGGTATTTCCGCCGTCACTGTACAGGAAATATCCTGATGAGATCGTGTCATATCCCTCCGAGGATCGAAACGCGTCCTCCAAGCGGAGGTATTGTGCCGCCGCGATTTTACCCTCCACGGTGACCGTGCCGTCGCCACTTACATCCACCCCGAGTCCCGTGAGAGCCTGAGATGCTGTAACGTCACCGTCAACTTCCACGACACCTTCATTCGAGGCAACGATGCCCACAGAAATGGTTGAGACGTCGCCCCGAACGCGGACGAAACCGTCGTTGCAGTGCACCCCGGCCCCCGTATCCAGAGAGTACACTTCGCTGACTTCGGCCTCGGCTCCGGCGAGAACGTGCAGGGCGGGCTCCCCCGCGATAATCGAGGAAACCGCAAAGACTCCTCCGCCCTCTTCGAGAGTCAGGGACCATCCCTCACGAATTTCTACCGCCGGGCCAGACGCCTATCTGGTTCTATGACTGAAGAACTCGATAAGATAGAAGACCCTGAACAGCTCGTAAATCGTCTTAGGATTGAATCGATTATGAGTATCAGAAATTCAATTCATGAGAAACGTCTAATCGTCAAAGAAGCTAGTCAACATGATAGACTAACTGCTGTATCGGGTTATCGTTCTCTGATTGAATCATATGTTCTAGAAGTTGCTAGTCTCTTTTCTGTCTATGAATCTGGTGTTAATCTTCTCAAGTCTAAGAATTATGGAACCGTAGGGTTTGAACCGGGGGATTTGGTTATAGAGACTTTCAAACATGGAATGCAAACCAGATATAGACTTCTTGTCGATCATAAATCGCAGAAGGATAGAGAACGGTTTTGGTACTCATTCAAACCTGAGTCTCTAGAAGGTCATAAAGTAGACATAGAAGGTTTGTATTCAGTGATTCATCTAGATGACCCAATAGAATTCAAACTCAATTTACAGAAATATAATGGGAAAATGTACGGTGGTAATGGAACTCAAGTAACTGAAACAGTAACTCTACAGATACCTTTGAAAACGCTAGATGAAATGCTGATAGACATGAATCTGTTTCTAGCAGATATAGGGTTTGAATTAGAACCTATGGTACAGTTAGAATCACCTGAAATATATGATAGATGAAGATGATTTGGAGGACTGGTGACATAATGCGGCAGTTCTTCATGGGCATTATTGTCCAGGTTTGGCACTTGGGGTGAAAGGTAGTTTTGAGCTGGTCAAAAGGATGGGACTAAAGTCAGATGGGATGGAAGACATCTTGGCTATCGTTGAAACGAATAACTGTGCTTCTGACGG
>JAWODQ010000052.1:0-3926 GCA_046483165.1 Bacillota bacterium
TATCGCCTGGCGGAGGGCATATACCGGCTGGCCAGGGAATTGGATGTGGAGTTCCAATTCGGGGAGACGGTGGTCGATGCCGCCTTCGAATCCGGCAGGCTAACCTCGGTGACCACCGATAGGGGGGGGATCTACCGGGCCGACCGCTTCGTATCAAACGTGGAGGTGATTCCCTTCTACCGGGACATTACCGACGAGGAGGGAAGCGAGCTGGCCGCATACGATTCCTTCGAGCCCAGCTGTTCCGGGTTCGTGCTGCATCTTGGCGTTTCCAGGGAGTATCCGCAGCTCGCCCACCACAATTTCTTTTTCTCCGATGATCCCGTAACCCATTTCCGCAGCGTGTTCGAGGACTACAGCCTGCCGCAGGATCCGACCATCTATCTCGTCGCGACCACCAGGACGGATCCCACGACGGCGCCTTCGGGGCACGAGAACATCAAGATCCTCCCCCACATACCTCATCTCGGAGGGGAGCCCTTCTCCGCCGCCGAGCGGGGCGATTTCGAGGATATCGTCCTGGACAAGCTGGAGCGGATGGGCCTGGAAGGGCTTCGGGAAAACACCGTTTATCGCGACGTCTGGTGGCCCGAAGACATCCGCGACATGTATCGCTCGAACCGCGGCTCCATCTACGGAGTGGTCTCCGATATAGATAAAAACCGCGGTTTCAAAGCGCCCAAGAAGAGCTCGCTGTATTCGAACCTATTCTTCGTCGGTGGGTCGGTGAATCCCGGCGGCGGCATGCCCATGGTAACCCTCTCGGGACAGATGGTCGCGGACATGATCGACGAAGTCCGGGAGTAGACTCTCCGACTACGCGGCGGGGAAACCCGACATTTTGCCTACCCCGCCGCCCGCGGTGGTCTCCGGGGAGTCTCCCCGTCGGGGGCCGGCGGGACTCGGAACCGCGTGACGCGTTCGAAGGAATGTGCCAGTTCGATCAGTCTCGGTTCCGCGAACGCCCGGGCCGTGAAGGTGATGCCCAGGGGGCTACCGCTCTCGTCGTACCCTCCCGGTACCGTTATGGAGGGGTAGCCCGCCCGGGCTGCGGGTCCAGAACCGAGGTTGTCGGCGAACACCAGGGCGTCCAGATCCCACTCGGCCATGACCTGATCGATGCCGTTTTGACGAGAATTGAGCAGATCGCGCCTCCGTCCCATGATGTATTTGGGCTCGGTGAGGGTGCCGCTTGTGGCCTCGGATTTTTGCAGCAGAATCTGGCCGTAGCGTAGCGTCGCCCGGGAGTGCTCCAGGTTGAAACGTATGAGTTCCCTCAGGGAGTGTACCGGTACGCGAGGGTCGAGGCCATCGAGGTAAACGTTGAGGGCCGGTTTGAATTCGTAAAGCAGCACCGTGGGCGGCCATTCCAACTCGCCCGTCGGGAGATCGGCCAAATCGACTATCGTAGCTCCCGCCTCCCGCATGGCGTCGAGCGCACGTTCCACCAGGGCCATCCGGGACTCGTCGAGATCTTCGAGATATCCTTCGGGTACGCCGAGGCGAGCGCCACGAAGGCCGTCGGCCTTTAGGAAGGTCGTATAATCGGAGACAGCATTTCCGCGGGCAGTCTCGGTGACGGGATCTTCGACGTCCACTCCGGCCATCGCACCCAGCATCAGGGCTGCATCCGCCACCGTGGTCGCCATCGGACCGGCGGTATCCTGGCTGTGGGAGATGGGTATGACGCCCCTGCGGCTGATTAGACCGACCGTTGGCTTAATCCCGACCAGGGAGTTACGGCTGGCCGGGCTCAGTATGGAGCCCGAAGTTTCCGTGCCCACCGCCAGCGGGGAGAACTCCGCCGCCACGGCCGCGGCCGATCCGGAGCTCGATCCCCCCACGTCGAATTCGGCGGGTCCGTAGGGATTCAAAACCTGGCCGCCCCGGGAGCTATACCCGTTGGGCATTCCTCGGGTCATGAAGTTGGCCATCTCGGTCATGTTGGTCTTTCCCATGATCACTGCACCGGCCTCGCGCAGCTTCTGGACGAAAAAGGCATCGCGGCGGGCCCGGGATTGGGCGAGGGCGAGAGTGCCGGCGCTGGTGTGCATGCGATCACCGGTATCGATGTTGTCCTTTAATAGGACGGGGAGTCCGTGCAGGGGACCGCGAGGACCGTTTTCGGCCAGCTCGCGATCGCGAGCCTCCGCGATATGCGGGGCGTCGGGATTCAGCTCCAGGATTGCGTTGACCCCGCCCGTACCGGAGTCATATCGGGCCACGCGATCCAGAAAGTGCCAGATCAACTCCGAAGAGGAGATCTCGCCGGCGTCCATCATCTCGCGAAGCCCGAGGGCGGTGGTGCGTTCGCCGGTCAGTCTCGTACTTTCACTCAGTGTAATCACCCCTTAAGATGGAGTAGTCGAACAATTGCGACTGAAATCCTATGTTGGCCGCACCCACCCCGCAATCCTGCCGAAACTGTGAGTCGGAAGGTGAGGGCGGAGTGACGAAGGGATATCGTCCGGGTGGGCGTATTTCCCTCAGGGCGGCGAAAAGTCGGGAGCGTGAATCGCTTGATGCAACTAAATGAAAGCAACCTCTACGAGGATCTGAGATGCCGCGTGGCCAAACTCTCGCGCGTCAGCGCCGGAAGAGATGTCGATTTGGTCCTCATGCCCGCGGCGGGAGCGGCTCGTCGCGACGGAGTCCTCAGGTATTTTACGAACGCGCAGCTTTGGGCCGGTCGCGCGTACGGACTCTTGCATCCGGCCAGCCGTGAGGTGCGGGTGCTTTTCGCCTCCAACTACGAGGCCGCCTGGGCCGAGAATTCGCCCACGCTGGGTGAGGTGCACACCGTGGAAACCGACGAAGATCCCCTCGATCGACTGGTCGACCTGGTGCGGGAGTTCGTGCCCGAGGGGGGCACTATTGGCCTCGTGGACGCGAGGACGCAGCTTTCGGCCTCGGAATGGCTCCGCCTCCGAGAAGAACTCGACGATCTCCACTGGGTGGACATCACCGACGCCGTGGACGAGATGCGACTGATCAAATCCCCGTTCGAGGTGGCGGCCATGCGTGATCTCGGGCGAATACTCTCCGAGGCCACCGATATCTTCGCCGATACTGTGCGACCCGGGGTCCGGGCCTGGGAGGCGGGAGCCGCGGCCGAAGCGCACGTAAAGGCCTCGGGTGCATTTCGTGGCTGGCACAAGTTTTCCATGGATGGACGCCCTTTCAGCATGCCCGCACCCTTGGGGCGTAAACTGACCCGCGATGATGTCATCACTTTCGAATTGGATTACTGCGGACCCTACGGGTATTGGTGCGAGTTGAGCACCGTGTTCAGCTTCGACGAACTCCCGGCGGAGGACGCCAGACGACTCGCCCTGACCGAGCGCGCCATCGAGGAATCGGCAATCGCGGCCGTACCGGGAGCCCCCAAGGGCGTGGTGGGAGAGATATCCGAGCGCATTTTCCGGGATGCCGGCTACCGCGTGGTGGGAGCGCACACCCGGCACTGCCACACCATCGGCACCGACGATTTGGATCGCCGGGAGCCCCTGGGTGAAACGGAGCTGCTACGCGAGAATATGGTGCTTTCGTACCATCCCGCGACCCTCGTGGAAGACGGCCGGGCCTTTTTAATATCGGACAACTTCGTGGTCACTTCCCGGGGGGCGGAGCCGCTATCGTCACGGGGTCCCGCCCACCGGATAGTGGGATGAAATGTGGAATGGGGAGGGCGGGGTGAGGAATGCCGTCCGCACCGGGGGACGCTGCCCTCCCTCCCCAAATTAATCCAGAGCCCTTCTCAGTCGTGACGCCAGCCGATAAACTGCACCGACACCCTCCACGGCGGCATCCACCAACGCGCTCCCCACGATAAACCCGTCCGCGATGGTACCTATCTCCCTCGCCTGCCGGGGAGTCGCTATGCCGAAGCCGACCACGAGGGGCTTTTCCGTAATGTCGCGAGCGCG
>JAWODQ010000064.1:0-16047 GCA_046483165.1 Bacillota bacterium
ATACGGAATCATTATTGATCCTATATACTTAAATCCGGATCACTTAGTCCGGGACGCACTTGACATAATGGGATATGGTGGATGAAGCCTGGATGAATGTAGAAAAGGTTGACATGACTCAGGCGTCTGAGGAGAAATGCCCCAACTGTGGTCGCCCCATGGTCATCAAGGTTGGCCGTTTCGGCAAGTTCCTCGCCTGTAGCGGGGGGGAGGGAACCACCACCTTTGTAGCGGTGACGTCCGGCTGTTATCTTCTCACCCGCTCGCCCATCGTCTCCCTGATACTCGGTGCCACGGCTACCCCCACGGCGGCGGCCACCGTCATGATGGTGCTGCATCAATACACTCCCCGCGGTAAGTTGACCCGCCTCCTGCGCTCCACGGTCGCTTTGGATGACGTAGTCGCAACTGCCGCCGGGGCAATAGTTATCGCGATAGCCGGGTGGTTTACTTTGGGATCTTCCGCCGGAGGGCCACTCGTCGACGCCATCGGTGTGGTTTCGGTCCTCCTGGCCGGGCTGGGCGGTGGCGCCCTGCTGGTGTGGGGACTTCCCCGTCTGAGGGAATACGGTCACCGAAGCGGTCTCATCATCGGGATACTGTTGGCATTTCTGGCTCTGGTCCCCATATCGCCGGTGGCGCCCCCGGTCGCCGGATTGATCGCCGGGATGGTGCTGGTGAACTCGGTACGGTATTCCCGGGCGTTTTGGCATCAGTTCGAGGAATTTCTCGATTTCATATACATGATGTTCTTCGTCTACCTCGGAGCGCATCTACAGCCGAGTCTCCTTCTGAGCGCCCCCCTCATTTTGGCAGTCTATATCGTCGCACGCTCGCTCGGGAAAGGTATAGGTTCGACTCTCGGCTGCACTTACTGCTCCCTAACCCCGGGCACCGGTTTCTATCTGGGCACGGCCCTGATGCCGCAGGGAACTCTGTCACTAATCCTCGCCGCGATGGCGGAAAAAGCCACACCGACCTCGGCTGGATTGATCTTGAACGTGGTATTGATGTCCATACTGTTTTTCGAATTCGTCGGGCCTTTCGGAACTTCCCTGGCCATTCATCACTACCACGAAGAGCACGACATCAACATCAATCGGGGTGTGAGCCCCGCGGGATAACCGGGAGTAGCATTCTCAGTGATCGGATGCCCTACCGAGCCATCTGCCCCTTAGAGCCCCGACGAGATAGAGACTCCCCCAAACCACGATTACGTCATCGACATCGGCCTCCGCCAAGACGACGTCCATTGCTTCGTCGGGGTCGCGATGGGCACTTATTCTCGACGCGGAAGTGAGTGTGATCCGGGCTGCGGAGGCCAGCTCATCTTCCGGAGTCGCTTTCGGTATGGGGGCGCGAGTGGTCACCACGCGGCCGTCGATACATTCGCTCATCGCCTCCAACATGCTCGTGGCATCTTTGTCCCCCATTACTCCGATAACTGCGTGAATTCGTCGATCGGGAAACAGCTCCCGAAGTGAGGTCGCCAACACCCTGGCGCCGCTGGGATTGTGGGCTCCGTCCATGATCACGAGAGGATGGGTCGCGACGATCTCTACGCGTCCCGGCCACCGAGCCCTCCGTAGTCCCGAAAGTATTACCTCGCTCTCCAAATCCAGGGCCTCCCCGATCGCCTCAACTGCCGCCAGGGCCAACGCGGCATTTCTCATCTGATGCCCTCCGAGCATGGCGATACGCACGACCCGAAGATCTCGGGCGATACCGCGATAGGAAAAGGTCGCGCCCCCTTTCGAAATCCCCCCGGGGTAGTAGGCGGGCCGGCGAACCTCACCATCTCCTACGCTGAGAGAGTGGGTGGGCGCACCTCTTTCCCGCGCGATTTTGAGAACCACCCGCCGTGCTTCGGGGTCCAACGGTCCCGTCACCAGCGGCGCACCGGGTTTCACTATCCCCGCCTTCTCCCCGGCGATTTCCCCTAGCGTAGAACCGAGGATCTCCGTATGATCCAAATCCACGTCCGTTATGACCGTCACCAGGGGATCCTCTACGATGTTTGTCGCATCATATCGACCACCCAGGCCGACCTCCTGAACCACCCACTCCGCCTTCCGATCCGCCCCCCATCGGTACATTGCAGCCGTGAGAATCTCGAAAAACGTGGGATGTTCTCCGGTGATCTCTTCGACCTCTCGGCAAATGGGTGCGATCTGCGTTATCAGTCCCGTAAATTCTTCCTCGGATATCAGTTTCCCGTCTATCCTCATCCGTTCCCGAATGGTCTGCAGATGAGGTGACGTGAACAGCAGGGTGCTCACCCCCGCTTTGCGAAGGATTGAATCGAGAAAGGCGCAGGTAGACCCCTTTCCGTTGGTTCCGGCGACGTGGATCACCCGAAAGCTCCGGTGGGGATTGCCGAGTCGTTCGAGCAATGGCACCATGCGCATCATACCCGGGGTAGGGGCGAACTTGCCGAGATCGAAAAGGTAGGATACCGCCTCGCGATAATTCACTTCATCCTCGCTCCTCTCCGCCGCTCGGGTACTCCTTTGGCCTTTCTTGCCCGGATAAGACTCGATACGCACCGAGCGCCAGAGAACACAACTCGTCTTCTCCCGGAAAAACCGTCACCGGGGCAATCCAACCTACCCTGCATATGATGGAGTCGACGATCCTATCGGAGCGGGCCATACCGCCGGTGAGAACGATCGCGTCCAGCTCACCTCGTAACGACGCCGCCATGGCGCCTATCTCCTTACCGATCTGATAGATCATCGCCTCGAAGATCAACGCCGCTTTTTCGTCTCCCCCGGCAATCATTTCTTCAACTACCCTCGTATCTCGAGTATCGAGGTAGGCGTAAAGGCCCGCTCCACCCATCAACATACGTCGCAGTTGCGCATGTTCATAAGTTCCACCGAAGGCCAGATCCACCAGGCCGGTCGCGGGCAATCCCCCCGCTCGATCGGCGCCGAAGGGCCCCTCGGCCACGGCGTTATTGACGTCTACCGCTCTGCCGCGCTCCATGGCCGCCACGGTTATCCCACTGCCCATATGCGCCACCACCAGGTTAACCTCGCGCACGTTTTTGCCCAGGTTGTGGGCGGCACGCCGCGCCGCCGCCCTACAGTTTAGAGCGTGCCACTGACTGACTCGTTCGATTTGGGGAAGGCCGGAAATCCTGGCGACCGAATCCATCTCGTCGACGCTGACGGGATCCACCACATAGGAGGGGACTCCCAGATCCTCCGCCACGGCCGCAGCCAGGAGCCCACCGAGATTCGAGGCGTGGTGCCCTCCATATCCCAAACGGAGATCCTCCAGCAGCGGCTCCGCAGTAGGATAGGTACCTCCCTCGATGGGACGCAGTAACCCTCCCCGACCTACGACCGCCGAGATCTCCTCGGAGTAATCGGCGACGAAATCCTGGACGGAGGCGAGGCGGTAGTCCATCTGATCGGGAACGCTTTCGAACCGAGACAATTCCTCATCGCTGTGGACCAGCGCGGCCTCCTTCAAGACCTCCGTGACCGGAGTCCCGTCACATCCGGTGACCTGCAGGATTCCAACCTTGGTGGAGGTATTACCGGGATTGATGGCGAGAATAAAATGGGGTTTCCCCGACGTTTCGGACATCTCTAAAATCCTCCTCTATTCCACATGGACAAAGTATCGCGTTCCCGGTCGTCAATTCGTGGCACCATCCTGTGACCCAAAAACAGGGCTTCGACCGTGCCGGTAGTTCCGTTTATGAAATTGACTTCCTGGCATTCGGCTCCCATTTGCACCAGGGCGGAGCCCGGCCCGGTCGGTTGCAGCTTTTGCTCGTCCCCCCGGGATAGGATCGTGGGACCGTCTTCGGTAACCTTCACGTGCAAATCGTGTCCCTCCTCGGTCCCGTAATACCCCTCCCAGCGCTTTAGTAGCGATGCATCGAGATCCACCGACGTGCGCACCATTCGAGGTTCGGTGGGAGACACTCCCAACAGGCAGTTGGCCAGACCGAACCACAGTCGACCCGCCGGCGCCCAACCCGCATTCGTCATGACCATAATCGTCGCATCCAATTCCGGAATCACTCCAAAATTCGTCCTGACTCCCAGGCCCCCTCCTCCGTGTTCGACGAGGGTAACTCCCCGGTAATCGGATCGGCGAACGAGGCCGTAACCGTAGTGGGTCTCGGGCGATATCGGTATTCTCGCCGAGGTCATTCGCCCTGTCCTCGAAGATGAAACCAGTCTCCGTTTTCGGAACTTTCCTCCACCCAGTAGCAACTCGCCGTAGCGCATCATCTCCTCGGCCGAGGAACGGATGAAACCGGCGGCCGTGGCCACCGGAGCGTACTCCCACCGGCGGAAAGGTATGGGATCTCCATCTCCTATCCGGGCGAAGCCCACGGATACTTCCGAATCGGGGTCGGGGTAAGGCGCGAGGGTGGTAGTACCCATCCCCAGGGGTTCGGCAATTTCCTCACGGACGAAACGCGCGAACGGTCGACCGTCCACCAACTCAACCACGGCTCCGAGGAGGGCAAAGCCATCGTTCGAGTAAGAAAAGTATTCTCCGGGACGTCCCAGGGGACGTACTTCCTCGCGGGCGAGGTAGGACAGTAGGTCCTCGATGTTCCGAATATCCGGTCCCTCAATCCAGGATTCCCACTCACCTTCATCCTGGAGGGCTCTCACTATCCCCTCCTCGAGAGAATCGCGCGAGGCACATCTTAGGGCACCCGTCGCCGGCAATCCCGACGTGTGACCGAGGAGGTGTTCCAGCGTTACCGCGTGGGCGGGCCCCCCGAGCCCTATACGAAACTCCGGTAGGTATTTCGTCACCGGATCTCCAACGGACAGCCCACCCCGTTCTTCCAGCATCATGATCGACAAGGCGGCCAGCGATTTCCCCACCGAAGCCAACTCGAACAGGGTTCGGGGGCTGACCGATTCACGGGTTTCGTGATCGCGTATCCCGAAACCGGCGGAGTACACTATCCGACCTCCTCGCGCGAGAGCCACCGACATCCCGGGCACTCCGTTTTCCTCCAGTACTTCGCTGGCAAATTCTTCGTATTGTTTCACCCAACGCGGTTCGGCCACCATTGATTCCCCTCTCAAATCTAGGGTTCCCCGCCACAGTTGCTTTCTAGAGCATATCGCGTTTCCCCTTCGGAGCCCACGATCGAGATGGTTTTTGCATCTTTACGCTTGGCGATGCGGGATCGCTGTGCTATCATGTCGAATACTGAAAGAGCGATGAAGGAGACGCACGTACGGATCCTCTGCCGCACAGAGAGCCCGGTCCGCTGAAACCCGGGTCGGCAACCCCGTACCGTATCCCTCCCGAGCCGTGGTTCGAAAGGGCGACCGAGTAGTAACCGCCGGCGGGGACCGTTATCCCCCGGAGCTTGCGCTCCCCCGAGAGGTCTCGCCCACGCAAGGTGAGACAAGATGGGTGGTACCGCGGTCGCACTATTTGCGCCGTCCCATGCATGGGACGGCTTTTCTATGTTTGGCGACGCCGGACGATATGAGTCATCGATCGAAGGAGGATACCGTTGTTCAAACCTGTATCCAGCGAAATTGATTTTCCGGAAATGGAAGAACGTATACTCGAGTGGTGGGAAAGCGACGGAGTACGCGCAGAGTATACCGCGAAAAACGAGGGCGCCCAAGAGAGATTCTCCTTTTTGGACGGACCTATAACCGCCAACAATCCCATGGGAGTTCATCACGCCTGGGGTAGAACCTACAAAGACCTCTTCCAGCGTCACAGAACCATGCGAGGCTACGAGCAACGATATCAAAACGGATTCGACTGCCAGGGACTGTGGGTGGAAGTCGAAGTAGAGAAGGAACTGGGACTCAACTCCAAAAGAGAAATCGAGGAATTCGGCGTCGCCGAGTTCATCCAAAAATGCAAAGAGCGCGTATACAAGTATTCCGACATCCAAACGGAACAATCAAAACGGCTCGGATACTGGATGGATTGGGAAAACTCCTACTACACCATGTCGGATGAGAATAACTACACCATCTGGCATTTCCTGAAGAACATGCACGAGCGCGGGCTCATCTATAGGGGACACGACGTAATGCCATGGTGCTCCCGTTGCGGCACGGGCCTGAGTGAACACGAAATCGTCACGGAAGGTTACAAGGAACTCACCCACACCAGCATTTACGTCCGCCTCCCCCTCCACGAGGATGAAGCGGACCTCTTGATTTGGACCACTACCCCCTGGACACTCCCCGCCAATGTGGCCGTGGCCGTCAGCCCGGACGAAATCTACGCCCGCGTCCGAGTGGACGACGAAGTATTCGTGCTCGCCGAGCGGGCCGCCACGCGCATCTTCGGCGAAGAAGTCGAAGTCGTACAAAGATTCCCGGGCACCGAACTGCTCGGTCGCAGTTATGCGGGCCCGTTTCCCGATCTGCCGGCCCAACAGTCCGTGAATAGCAAAATAATCCCCTGGGACGAGGTAGATCCCGAAGAAGGAACGGGCTGTGTACATATCGCACCCGGATGCGGACGCGAAGACTACCAGCTCGGATTGGAACACGATCTTTCCGTCTTGGCGCCAATCGATGAGAGCGGGACGTATCTGGAAGGGTACGATTTTCTGTCGGGCCTCGACGTACACGAAGCCAACCCCCTGATAGTGGAAGTGCTCACGGAAAGGGGGCGCACCCTCAAAACCGAGAACATCACTCACCGATATCCCGTTTGCTGGCGCTGCGGCGAGGAGCTGGTTTTCCGTTTGGTGGATGAGTGGTTTATCGCCATGGATCCCTGGCGGGAAGACATCATGGATGTCACCAAGAAAATTCGCTGGATACCCGAGTTTGGCCTGGAACGCGAACTGGACTGGCTGCGCAATATGAGCGACTGGATGATTTCCAAGAAACGATATTGGGGGCTCGCTCTCCCGATCTGGATATGTAGCGAGTGTGGGGAGTTCGAGGTGGTCGGCGGGTACGAAGAGCTCGAGCGCCGCGCCATATCGGGCTGGGAAGAATTCGAGGGTCACTCGCCGCACCGGCCGTGGATCGATGAAGTGGAAATCGAGTGTTCCGCCTGCGGCGGGCGCATGAAGAGAATACGGGACGTCGGCAATCCCTGGCTCGACGCGGGTATAGTTGCCTATTCTACCCTCCACTACCTCACTGACCCCTCTTACTGGGAGAAATGGTTTCCCGCGGACTTCATAACCGAGAGTTTTCCGGGGCAGTTCAGAAACTGGTTCTACTCCCTTTTGGCCATGAGCGCCGGCCTGACGAAAAGGCCCCCCTTCCGAGCCGTGCTGGGTCACGGATTGGTCCTGGACGAAAACGGCGAAGAAATGCACAAGAGCGCCGGTAACGCCATAATGTTCGAAGAAGCGGCGGCGGAAATGGGAGCGGACGTCATGCGCTGGCTCTACATGTCCAGCAATCCATTTTCGAACGTCCTGTTCGGCTACGGTACGGCCGACGATGTCCGACGTCGCTTCGTCATTCCCTTTTGGAACATCTACTCCTTCTTCGTCACCTATGCCAGGATAGACGGATTCGATCCCGCCACCGCCGAAGAGCTGCCCTCCAGCCGGCGGCCACCACTGGATCGTTGGCTTTTGGCCCGACTTGCCTCCACGCTGAAGCGAGCGGACGAGGCACTGGAAAATTACGACGCGGCGGAAGCTGCACGACGTCTGGAACAGCTCACGGACGACCTATCCAACTGGTACGTGCGCCGCTCGCGCAGACGCTTCTGGCGAAAGGGGAACGAGGGTAGTGAATCCGAACGTCGTGACAAACTCGCGGCCTACGCGACTCTCTACGAAGCCCTCCGCCTCCTCATCGGCGCCCTGGCACCGTTCATGCCTTTCACGACGGAAGAGATTTATCAGAACCTCGTCCTCTCCGTATATCCCGATGCGGAAAGGAGCGTACACCTGACTGAATATCCCGACCCCGAGGAGGAGTGGTTCGACGCCCGGCTGGAGGATGAAATGGCCAAGGTTCGCCTGGTGGCGTCTTTGGGTCGCGCCGCGCGAAACGCGGCCGGATTCAAGGTGCGCCAACCTCTCGAGGCAATCATGGTGGCCGGACCCAACTGGGACAGAAGTCTCGATCATCTCATCCTGGAAGAGCTCAACGTCCGCCACATCGAACCCGTATCGGATGAATCCGACTTCATAGAGTATGAAGTGAAGCCGGACTACTCGGTCCTGGGGCCGCGATTTCAGTCCGACATGCCCGAAGTGGCGCGCGCCGTAGCGAAGGCCGATCCCGAAGAGCTGGCCGCGGCCGTCGCCGATGGGAAATCCGTCACCCTCGAGGAATTCACCCTGAATCCGGACGAGTTGATCGTCCGCACCCACAATCGCGAGGGATACGCCGCGGCGACGGAGGGTGGTTTCACCGTGGCGGTGAGCACGGAACTCACCCCCGAGTTACAGCGCGAGGGAATGGCCCGTGACGCAATCCGATTCATCCAGGATAGTCGCAAACGCGCGGGACTCGAGGTATCCGACAGGATTCGAGTCGTCTATGAGGCCGAAGGAGAACTGGCCCGAGCCCTGAAGGACTTCGGCGATTTGGTTGCCGAAGAAATCCTGGCCCCCGATTTCACCCCGGGACAACCCGAAGGCCGGGTATTCGAAACCGAAATCGACGATATGGGACTGAAGATATCGATAGAGAAGGTCGGCTGACCGGGGGATCCGGGGCGGGGCCCCGCCCCGGATCATCTCACGGGTACCTGTCCACGCAAACTACTATCCCTCCGTTGACGGCTCTTCCGATGGGAGATGGGCTTCGATGAACTGGCGTGTAGTTAGAGTTTCTGTGGTCTTGATCTTGCTGGTTTCCCTGCTGCTCGGGTGCAGTATCGGGGGAGATGACCCAAAACCGCAAGAGCGCGAGGAGGAAAACGACTCGGAGGAGGAGACCATCGCGGAATTGGAAGAGGAAGTAGAAAATCTCCGGGGCCGATTGGACGAGTTCAAATGGCTCGAAAACTCCGCAGTGGTCGATGAAGGCGGAAACCCGAAGGCCGTAGTCTACTTCGGATTGATGACCGAAAGCGACGTACTCACGGTGCCGGTCCTTCGCACCCTGGACGGGGCGGACGACTTCCCCCGCCAAACCCTAAGTGAACTGATATCCGGACCCCAATCGGACGTCCTCTCTCCGATATTGCCCCCGGACACCGAGATTCTGAGTCTGGAAATCTCGGAGGGTATCGCCATCGTGGATCTCAGCTCGCAGGCCTCTACTTACGCGACGGGGAGTGCTGGTGAGACCATGGTCATCGCCGGAATCGTCAACACGTTGACGGAGTTTCCTCAGATAGACCGCGTGCAAATAATGCTGGACGGAAGATCGGACGTCTCCCTCGGAGGTCATTACACGCTCGAGGAGCCAATAGACCGCTTCGATGATGCGATTCCGAGGTGAACTCTTCTTGCGCTAACGCAGGATATGATCGTAGGGCTCTTCGTCGCCTACGAGCTCGACTATCAGGCCGTTCGGGACACATATGGAACGATCACCCGGGGTACGGAGCTTTCCCGTATCCACGCATATGAGCTGGGAACATTCGGAGTCAACTATTTCCGCCTCGCGGTCGGAGACGCGAAGCAGTAAGCCCCCGGCCTCACCATCTATCCACATTTCCACATCGGCCGGTAGGGTGATGCGCTCCACCACTTCGTTTTCGCCACCGGAGCGCAGGCGAGTAACCCTGACTTCGCTGGCTTCCCCCGCATTTTCTCCTCGGAAGACAAACCAGCTCCCCGCGGCGAGAAGCAATACCAGGACCACCACCGCGAGATCCCATCTGCCGAATAAGCGTCTATAGTCCACCCTCCATCAACTCCACACGAGCATCCATCTCATCCGTGAACAACAATTCCTCGTCCCGAGTGATGACCAGCCCCTCGAATTCGTCGCCACTTTCGATGAAGGCGATGGCCTCCTCGGGTTCTTTCCCCATGGCGGCTGTAGAAATGCCGTCACAGCGCAGTGAGCTTTCGGATACGACCGTGGCGGCGATGATCTTCTCCACGGGTTTGCCGGTATTGGCATTCAATATGTGCGAGCGCCGTACTCCCTCGTCGTCGATGAAGTAGCGCTGGTAATCGCCGCTCGTACTGACGTGCTCACCGTCGTGGACTTCCAGGGAGGCGTATATGCTCCCGCGCCTGCGCGGATGCTCGAGGCCGATCTTCCACGGCCGGCCTCCCTGGGCTGTACCCACCACCGCGATGGTACTGGATCCAGATATGATCAGGGCCCCCGTCACATCCATCTCTCGGAGTGTCTCCGCTGCCCGGTCGGCGATGAAGCCCTTGACCAGGGCCTCCAGGTCGAGGCGCATTCCCTGCTCGATGGTGACGGTCCCCTCGCCCAATTCGACGGACCGCCAGTCCACCAGTTTTAGCGTGTCTTCGATCTCCTCTTCACCGGGTACACGGTACTCTTCGGTATAAAAGCCCCAAAGTTCCACTAACGGCCCGACCGTGGGATCGAACACTCCTCCACTACGTTCGGCAACTTCCAGACCGTATTCGAGTAACTCGTAAAACTCATCGGAGACCTCCACGGGTTCTCCGGGGGAAGCGTTGACGCGCCTCGTCTCACTGTCGGGGCAATAGACACTGAGGCGGCAACCCAGCTTCTGCATCTCGTCCATCACCTCGCGGACCTGTCCTCGCAGTACCTCCGAGTCCCGGCTCGCGTGTACCTTGAGCGTGACGAGAGTACCCAGGATCAAAGCATCTTCTTCTACGAGATTGGTCTCCTCCGTCTCGGGTTCTTCGGGTTCCGAGGGGGAATTGCCGCAGGCAAGCGAAGCGGTGGCGATGATGAAGAGAACCATCGCCACCGCAAACGCTCCCGATCTCGGGAGCAATCTTTGCACTATCAACTCGCCTCTTCTTTCTTCTGGACTCCCTCGCGCGGGGGCCGAAGGGCACCGGTGGGGCAAATCTCAATTGCACCCTCGCACCCGTCGCAATTGTCGTAATCTATTACGCTGAGATTGTCCTCGAGACTGTAAGCCTCCGGATACTTCCTCACGCAGAGTCCGCACGCGATACAGGCATTCTTGCAGGCCTGGCGGGACTCCCTAGGTCCATCGTGGGATACGCACATCACGTAGACGGGAAGGTCTTCGGGCATCAGTTCGATGATGTCCCTGGGACATGCCTCGACGCATTTCCCGCAGGCGGTACACTTTTCTTCGTCTACTATGGGAAGACCCTCATCCCCCATGAATATGGCGTCAAAGGGGCACACTCGCACACAATTACCCAACCCCAGACAACCGTACTCGCACTCTTTGTGTCCGCCGGCCAGGGTGTTCGCAGCCTCGCAATCGGGTTCTCCCACGTACTGGAACCTTTCTGCCGCCGCATCCTTGGTACCTCTACAGCGAACTTTCGCGACCAGGCGATTGCCTTCGGCAGTTATTTGCTGACCGAGGATTCTGGCCACTTCTTCCCAGACCTCTATACCGCCCACCGGACACTCCGTGGGGTCGGCCTCGCCCTCCACAGTGGCTTCTGCGAAGGCATGGCATCCGGCGAAACCGCACGCCCCGCAGTTGGCACCCGGGAGCGCCTCCTCGACGGCCTCTACTCTTTCATCGCGCTTCACCGCCAGCACCCGGGCCGCGAAGGCCAAACCGGCTCCGAAGAGTAATCCCAAAGCCATGAGCGTCGCTATTGCGTAAATCACGCAACTAACACCTCTTTTCCCGATCCATCGTTACCGGGGCAACTTCTCCCTCGACCAGCGCTTCGGCGAATCCATGGCATTGGAGGCTACAGGTCTCGCAGTTGCCGCTCGAGAGCGCCTCCTCGATGGCCTCCATCCTCTCATCGCCCTTTACCGCCAGGACCCGGGAGGTGAAGGCCAGGCTCGCTCCAAACAATAATCCCAGGCCGGCGAGTGTCGCTATGGCGTAAATCATGGAATTAGCACCCCTCTTCTCGCTTCATTCTCATATCCGAACTCCGGCATCTCAGAAAAACCCAATATCAACCACCCAACAATGCGGTAACGTCGAAACCGCTGAAACCCATGAAGGCCATCGACATCAACGCCGCGACCAAAAGGGCTACTGGAGTACCCTCCATCGCGGCTGGTACATCGAATTGATCGAGCCTTTCCCTCATGGCCGCGAACAGAATCAAGACCACGAGGAATCCCACTCCCGCACCGATGGCGTGAAAGATCGTCTCCACGAAATCGTAGCCCTCCGAGATGTTCAACAGGGCCAATCCCATTATGGCACAGTTGGTGGTTATCAGCGGAAGATATACACCGAGTGCCTGGTAGAGGGGGCGACTGAACCTGAGAAGAACCATCTCCACAAATTGCACCAGGGTGGCGATGACCAGGATGAAGGCAACCGTTTGCAGATAGTCAATCTCGTACGGTATCAACAAATAGTGGTGAATCAACCAGGTGGCCATGGAAGATATGCTCATCACGAAGACTACGGCGCCACCCATACCCACCGCCGAGCTGAGGGCCTGGGATACGCCCAGGTAGGGACAGATGCCCAAAAAGCGGATCAGTACGAAGTTGTTTATCAAAGCGGCCGAGAAGAATACAGCCACGAGTTCAGCCATGGATCACGGCCTCCTTTCGCTCCTCCAGCTCTGCCTTGCGGATGCGCTGGTCCCACCAGTTCATGGCTCCCATCATGAGGCCGAGCCCCAAAAAGGCCCCCGGAGGGAGTATCATCATTATGGCGGGTTTGTAGGCAGTGCCCATGACGGCGGCCCCAAATATGGTTCCGGCTCCGAGCAGTTCCCGGCCCGCGGCCAGAATCGTCAATGTCACGGTGAAAGCCAAACCCATCCCCAATCCGTCCACGAAGGAATATAGGACGGTATTCTTGGAAGCGAAGGCCTCGGCGCGACCGAGGATCACGCAGTTGACCACGATCAGCGGTATGAAGATACCGAGGGCTTCGTGCAGCGGGGGAACCAGGGCGGCCATGGTGTAATCCACTATGGTTACGAAGCTGGCTATCACTACGATGAAGCAAGGTATGCGAATCTTTCTTGGTATAATATTTCGTAACAGGGATATGAGTACGTTGGACATCAGGAGCACTACCGTCGTAGCGAGCCCCATTCCGATGCCGTTTATGGCCGCCGTCGTGACCGCCAATGTCGGACACATTCCCAAGACCAGGCGTAGGACCGGATTCTCGCGCCAGAATGCCTTCGCGAATTCACTCCACAGTCGCCCCAAGGCTCACCAACTCCTCTCCAGTTCGAGAACGTGTAGCATCGACCGAGTCGAGTCTCTCCATGTCATGCCCTCTCATCGGCCTTCACCCCCGTGCCGAATACCCGGGGCCGGGTGAAGCGCTCTATCAGGGGCACCGTCGAATTCATCAATAGTATCGAATACAGGACGCCCTCGGGATAACCCCCGTAGGAACGGATGGCGTAGGTCAATAGTCCGCACCCCAATCCGAAGATCAGTTTCCCCCGGGGAGTTATGGGACTGGTGACGTAATCTGTTGCCATGAAAATTGCTCCCAGTAACAGACCGCCGGCCATCATGTGAAACAGCGGACTGCCGCCACCGATCCAGGACAGGATCATTACCATACCTATGTACGAAACGGGTACTTTCCAATCTATGACGCCCCTCAGTATCAGGTAGGCCCCCCCGATCAGAAGTGCTAGCGCCGAGGTTTCACCCAGCGAACCTCCTACGCGCCCGAGGAACAGTTCCATGAGGGGAGTTTCCGTACCGGCAAATCGCAATAGTGCCAGAGGGGTAGCGGTACTCACCGCGTCGAAGTTGGCCCCCATCCACGAGCCCGATTCCGCCGGCCAGCGGAATGTAGTCATCAATACGGGGAAGGAAGCTACCAGGAATGCCCGTCCCACAAGTGCCGGGTTGAAAAGGTTTAGCCCCAACCCACCGAATATCGCCTTTCCGATGCCGACCCCGAAGGCACCGCCGACGAAGCCGAGCCATATCGGGACACCGGGAGGCATGGTCAAACCGAGCAATATGCCCGTTACCAGAGCACTTCCGTCGGATAGGGGTATCCTTTTCCCCCGTGCCCACATGACGCCCGCCTCGGCCGCAAAGGCTCCCGCAATACAGCTCCCGAGCGTCACCAAAGCAGAGGAACCGAAGAAATACGTCGCGGCAGCTATGGCCGGTATGAGGGCGATCACCACGTCGAACATTATGCCCCGAACCGTAGTCCGATCCTTGATATGGGGCGAGGATGAAACCGTAAGTACGGAGCGGTCGAGTTTATCTTCTACGCTCAATGCCAAGCCCTCCTCCAAATTCTTCTCCCGTGAAATCGCCCTTTATGAATCCGAGCACATTATCGCCTGGGCCTGTTGCTTCGCCATCCTGATCCGCTCAAGCAAACGCTGATTCGCGGGGCAGATGTAGGAGCAGGCTCCGCACTCGATACAATCGAGCGGATTGTATTCCAGGGCCTTTTCGTCGGGATACTGGGCCGCCATAAGCGGCATCATGTAGACCGGGCACACGTCGAGGCACCGGCCACACCTAATGCAGGGTTCTTCCTCTTCGTAACTGACGACGCTGGAACTGAGAGCGAGAATGCCACAAGTACTCTTGACTACCGGCATATCCAGATCCGCGATGGCGTGTCCCATCATGGGTCCGCCCGCAATCAAAACGGAGGGAGCTTCTGTGAAGCCTCCGCAATACTCGAACAGCTCCCTGATCGGCGTACCGATGCGAACTCTCAGGTTGGCGGGCCGCTCTACGACATCCCCCGCCACGGTAACCACGCGCTCTATCGACGGCATGCCCGTCTTGATTGCCCTGGCGATGGCGGCCGCAGTCGCGACATTGTTTACCACGACACCGATGTCAAGTGGCAACTTGCCGGAAGGCACTTCCCTGCCGGTGATCACCCGGATCAATTGTCTTTCGGCACCCTCGGGATACTTGGTCTTGACAACCTCGACCTCGAAGTCAGTGCCCTCCACCGCAGATCGCATCGACTCTATCGCCTGCGGCTTGTTGTTTTCGATGCCGATGACTCCGCGCTTTGCACCGGTAGATTTGATAATGGCCTCGAGACCGAAGACAATCTCTTCGGCTTCCTCTATCATGAGTCGATCGTCGCAGGTGAGGAAGGGTTCACATTCACATCCGTTGATGATTATCGTATCCAGGACCACGCCTTCGGGAGGGGAATATTTCACGTGGCTCGGGAAGGCGGCGCCTCCCATGCCCACGATACCCGCCTCGCGGATCACGTTCTTGATTTCCTCGGGCGAGAGATTCTCCAGACTCGAAGCCGGCGTAACTCCCTCGCTGATCCTATCTTCGCCATCGGAGTCTATGACTATTGCCTTCACGTTACGTCCATCGCTCAAACGAGCCGTAGTGATTTGGGCTATCTCACCGGACACGGAAGCGTGAACCGGCGCCGTCACAAATGCCTCGGAATCCCCGATTTGTTGTCCGAGATCCACCCGGTCACCCTTACTGAGAGTCGTCTCGTCCACTATCGTCGGCTCGCAGGGAGCTCCAATGTGCTGGACGAGGGGAACCACCACTCTCTGGGGTGGAGGTATTGTCTCGATGGCGGAGGAAGAAGTAGCTTCTTTATGCTCCGGGGGATGTACTCCGCCGCGAAAGGTCTTTGCTGCCATCTATATTGCTCACCTCCAGGCGGTGTGGGGGATCGTCAAAATGGGACACCCATTCGCCGTCGGACGAATCGGAACCCCAGTGCACGCCAAGTTATGTCCGCTAGCAGCGGACACCCCTGAGTATGATAACACTTATGGGATCTAAATCACATGGGATACGGGCAAACGAAAAAGCCGTTGAGCGACACGAGAGAAGTCCCGTCATGATAGGGCCGTCGGGGAAAGTTCACACCGTAAGTATGAGCTGCCCCCGCTCGACCTTGTCGTCGGTGAGAATCTCGGCCTCGCCCACATCCGGAAGACGGCGAAGGCGTCGGACCACGTCGATGTGCTTTTTCATATCGGATCTGCGCATGGCCCGGTGTAAGAGTGCGCGTTTGTTTCCGGTGCGGCGGTGCGTCGTCCCGACCAGAATGAAGTTA
>JAWODQ010000028.1:0-24006 GCA_046483165.1 Bacillota bacterium
GTCCGTCGGAGAGGAGTTTGGCGGGGATCATGAGATCATCCCCGTCATCCCAAACCGGTGGCGGCTCGGTCATGAGGTCTCCGTCAACTACGAAACCCGGTTCTATTTCCCCCGCGCCGTCGTATGTCGGTGCCAGCGCAAACCAGAGCCAGACGGCGAATATGACGAAAGTGAGGAGTAACGCCCACCCCGACAGCATAGATACGATGATCAGTGGGTGCCGGCGGCGCCCGGATGCACGTTCACTTCTTGATATTCCCAGGTCTTCCCGGTCTCTCTCCAAGGGTCACCATCCAGTTCCATGAATCTCCGATCGACAGCACCTGTCCCAATTCTTCTCGAAGCACCACCTTTCCTTCCGATTGACCCTACCCCCTTGACCCGAACACCTGTTCGCATTAAGATGAGGCTAGAACATCTGTTCGGAGGGCGGTGCTCCATGAAACTCTTAAGTTCTATCCTGATCCTGGGCATTATCTTGGGATTGGCCGTTTCTTTTGCTCTGGCTTTCACCACTCCTTCGGAAGCGAGGGGTAAGAGTGCCTCTCAAACCATAGAGGTCACCGTGGGTCCCGGAGACACGGTGTGGGATCTCGCCGTCGAATACGGCCCTCGCGGCGCCGATCCGCGCAGTGTAGTGTACAATATCGCCGAGATTAATGACCTGAACGGATACGTGATACGTCCCGGTGATAAGATCGCCATCCCCAACGGACACTGAGCGGCCTCGAACGTATGTTTCATCCCGGCGCGGGCTATGATATACTTCGAGCAACGCAATGAAGGGTGGGTGGATAAGAAAATGAGTTCAGATCTCACAAAGAGGCAACGCGATGTCCTCTCGTACATAATTGAAAGCACTCGCGAACGCGGATTCCCTCCGTCGGTGAGAGAGATTTGCCAGGGGGTCGGGTTGAAGTCCCCCTCGACCGTCCACAGCCACCTCTCCAGTCTAGAGCAAAAGGGCTACATCCGACGCGACCCCTCCAAAGGCAGGGCAATAGAAATCGTGCTCGACGATGCCGGTTTGAGCCCGGTGGACTTCGACGATGTGGTAGCAGTCCCACTGGTCGGCCGCGTAACTGCTGGTACCCCCATCCTCGCCGTCGAAAACATCGAAGAGTACCTCCCTCTCCCCCGCTCCCTTACACGCGGTGCACAGGACGGAGTATTTTTGTTGAAGGTAGAGGGCTCCAGCATGATCGACTCGGGTATCCTTGACGGGGATACCGTGGTCGTCAGGCGCCAGAATCACGCAGATAACGGTGATATCGTCGTTGCCATGGTCGGAGATGAAGAGGCCACGGTAAAGCGGTTCTATCGGGAGAAGGACGCCGTGCGTCTTCAACCCGAGAACCGCTCCATGGAACCGATAATCACCCGAGACGTAACCATTCTCGGTTTGGTCGTGGGCCTGTTCCGCCTGGTGTAACTCGAGCTATGATCTTCACCCTTTGTCGGCCAATCGATTAATAGGAACCCAGATAGCGTTCAAGTTCCCAGCTGTGAACGGTAGTACGGTATTCGTCCCATTCTATCCTCTTTGCCGCCATGAACCTGTCGGTTATGTGGTCTCCGAGCACCCGTCTCACAAGTTCGCTTTTCTCCATTTCCTCCAACGCCTCGGCCAGTGTACCCGGGAGAGAGCCGATCCCTCGCGTCTCTCGTTCCGAGAGGCCCATCTCGTAAATGTTATCTTCGACCGGTGCCGGTGCTTCGAGCGATTCCTCGATTCCGTCCAATCCGGCGGCAATAATCACGGCGAGGGCGAGATACGGGTTGCAGGACGGATCCGGGCTTCTAACTTCCAACCTGGTACCGATTCCTCGTCGTGCGGGGACTCGGATCAAAGGGCTCCTGTTGCCAAGGGACCACGCGATATACACCGGGGCCTCGAATCCCGGTACCAGCCTCTTGTAGGAATTCACCAGCGGATTCGTAACAGCGGTAAACTCGCGACAATTCCTCATTACACCGGAGAGAAACTGATAGCAGACGGCCGCGAGTGACTCCGGTTGGGATTCATCGTAAAACGCATTGCGGTCACCTTCAAATAGCGACAGGTGTACATGCATACCGGAACCGGGAATCCCGAATTTCGGCTTCGGCATGAAAGTCGCGTGCAGATTGTGCTGCAGGGCGACCGTTCTAACGACGAACCGGAAAGTCGCGATGCGATCGGCCGTCGTCACGGCGTCGGCATACTTGAAATCGATTTCATGCTGCGCCGGAGCAACCTCGTGGTGCGCGGCCTCCACTTCAAATCCCATATCCGTCAGTTTCCGCACCATATCCTCGCGGGCCGCTTCTCCCTTATCCAGGGGAGGCAAATCGAAGTAACCGGCGTGGTCATGTATTTCCAGAGTCGGGCGGCCCTCTTCATCTCTTTTGAATAGGAAGAACTCTGGTTCCGGTCCCGCGTTGGGCAGGTATCCCATGTCTTCGGCCCTGGCCAATACTCGCTTCAAGATAGTCCTGGGGCAGCCGTCGAAGGGGGTACCGTCGGGCCAGGTAATGTCACACATCAATCTGGCCGTCTTCATATCGTTGGTCAACCAGGGAAATACCGCGAAGGTATTCGGGTCCGGCTTCAGGAGCATATCCGACTCCTGAATGCGCACGAAGCCTTCAATGGAGCCCCCATCGAAGGCTATGTCCCCATCCAACGCCTTCGGCAACTGCTCCACCGGAATCGTGACATTCTTCGTGGCACCGAGAATGTCGGTGAACTGAAGCTTCACGAAGGCCACATCTTCGTCCCTACACTTTTCGATAACTCTCTCTCGAACACTGTCATGCATAACTATACCCCTCCAGTTCTTCTATCGGACGTCTCGGAAGATACCCGGTTCAACTCAGCCGGGATGATCCGGGTGAACCCTATCGGAAATGCGGTTGGCCACGGAGCGAGGCAGCGTAACCTCCAGATGTATACCATCCTCGTGATACTTCTCCGAGTGAATCTCGCCGTGCCGATGAATCTCGTCGATCAGGTCCATCATGGAGTAATCCAGGTCAAAGTCGCAGCGAACCCGGGAATCGCGAATGCGCTCATCCATCAGCCGCAACAGATCGCCTATGCCCTCCCCGGTCAGCGCGGATACCTGGACCGGTCGAGACAGTTCTCGTACCTCCACTTCTGGTGGGGGCTCACAAAGTCGATCTGCCTTGTTGAGCACAGTTATTGCTCCATCGGTGGAGACACCCATCCCCAAAAGGACTTCCTCCACGGCCGCCACCTGCTCGCGCCACTCCGGATGCGACACATCCACCACATGAACGAGGAAATCCGCCTCGACCACCTCTTCTAACGTCGCCCGAAAGGCCGCGATCAATTGTCTCGGAAGATCCCGGACGAAACCCACCGTGTCCACCAGATAGGCCGCGAGTCCCGAAGGTAGTTCGGCGCGTCGGATCGCCGGATCCAAAGTCGCGAAGAGCTTGTCTTCAGAAACCTGATCGGAACCGGTAATACGATTCAGGAGGGTGGACTTACCCGCGTTGGTGTATCCCACCAGGGCGAAAGTTGGCACCCCATCTCTCTTTCTTCGGCGTCGCAAGAGTCCTCTGTGCTTGCGCACCTCGGCAATGTCTCGCCGCAAGTCCGTCATGCGCTGCCGCACCCTTCGCCGATCCGTCTCGAGTTTCGTTTCTCCCGGACCTCGAGTGCCAATGCCCCCGGCCAGACGGGACAGTTCTTGTCCCCTTCCGGTCAGTCTCGGCAGGAGATAGGCGAGCTGTGCCAGCTCGACCTGAAGCTTGCCCTCGCGACTCCGCGCCCTCTGGGCGAAAATGTCGAGGATCAGGCGTGTACGATCGACCACCGGTACTTCGATGGCATCTTCCAGGCTATTCTGCTGGCCCGGGGAGATTTCGTGGTTGATCACCACGAGATCGACTTCCAATTCTGAAGCCTTCTCCGCAATCTCTTCCACCTTACCCTTACCGAAAAACGTCGCGGGATTGGGCTTATTCCTGGCCTGAGTCACCTCAGCCACCGGAATTCCACCGGCCGTCTCGACCAGCCGCGCCAGTTCTTCTCGACGGGCAGAAAGGTCGGGATCGTCGTAGACTGAGATGAGTTCTGGCGTCAGGAGTGTAATCAATAGCGCAGGTTGGGGACCGGAATTGCGGAGAGAAATCGACATAGGCGGATCGGGCTCTCTTTCCACCACCCTGGAATCGGGTGGAATGCATCCGACATATCATAATTCTCCAAAGACCGCATTTCCCCTTCCCCAAAAGACCAATCGAATCGGGCAGGGACTCTCCCACCCCGGGTCGAACTTTTGTACGATAGATATGACCAAGACTTCGGGAGATAATGCCAGATGGAGGGTCTCACTTGGACTTCAAATTCGTACATGCGGCAGATCTGCATCTCGACGGTCCTTTCAGCGGACTAAAACACCAACTCCCTCGGGATATGACCACCGTGGCGGTAAATGCCAGCTTGGACGCGTTGGATGCCCTAGCGGATCTGTGCGTGACCGAATCGGTTGATTTCCTGCTTCTGGCCGGGGACATCTTCGACATAAGCTCTCCATCCCTGCGCGCTCAGGTCAGGTTTCGTGATACCTTGCGTCGACTCGCCGATGCCGGCATCAAGACATTCCGAGTCACGGGAAACCACGACCCCATCGACGGCTCCTGGGCAGACCTGACATTTCCCGGACTAACCCATCTCTTCGGGGACACCTTCGAAAACGTCGAACTGCAGCTCGAAGAAACCGTCGTCGAAGTATTCGGATTTAGCCACCCCACCACGCAGTATTCGCGAGATCCCCTCCGACATGTGAATTGGCCGGAAGTATCCGCAGACGTTTTCCGCATTGGTCTATTACACACCGATCTGGATGGCTCGAGCGAAGATCATTACGCTCCCACCACTTTGCGGGAACTTGCGGCCTCGGGTTTCAACTATTGGGCTTTGGGTCACCTGCATCACCCCTGGGTGGTAAGATCCGAGAAACCCGCGGTCGTCTATGCCGGAACCCCGCAGGGTCGGGATTTCGGTGAAACGGGGGCCCACGGCTGTTTTCTCGTCACAGTCAAAGACGGGGTGCCTCATCCGTCATTTCGTCCCCTCGATACGGTTCGCTGGCTCGATCTCGCAGTGGAGGTAACGCCCGATTTCGCCGACGAAAACGCACTCTTGGAGCTGACCATTTCTTCGCTAAGAGATCTCGGCACCTCCCTGGGTGGAAGATCAGCGGTCTTGCGCATAGAGTACACCGGTCAAAGTCCACTGGGCCCGCGCATGGACGATTTCGTCGCGCAGCGAGATCTCCTCGAGACACTGCGCGATTCCTTGCCCGCCTCCCCGACGATGTGGCTGGATTCGATCGTCTGGGAGGTCCACCCCGAGATGGATCGTGGCGCACTTATGGATCGCGAGGATTTGCCGGGAGATATCCGTCGAGCGAAACAGGTAATGATGCGCGCGATGAATGATCCGGGCGTTGCCCGGGCTGCCGATCGAGATGGATTGCGCGAAGCCCTCGAAGATATTTTCACCGCCGAGCCACGGCTGGGACGTTGGGTAGGCAGAGACGCCGGGCGAGGTCATATCCCGAACCTGTTGGAGGACGCCGAAGACATCCTGCTACGTTTGCTGGTGGAGGAAGGTATGCAATGAGATTGGAGCGGATGCGTATAGGTAGCTTCGGTATTCTCGGGGATCTGCAACTGGAACCGGGCCCCGGCCTGACGGTGATTTCCGGGAGCAATGAAAGTGGCAAGAGCACCCTGGCATCATTCATCCCGGCGTTAATATTCGGTTTTCCGGACGCCAGGAGCAACCTCAACCCGTACCCGAGTCTGGCGAGAGGGCGGCGCGGCGGTTGGATCGAATTTCGTTCCGGCGGGCACAGTTATCGGGCAGAGCGCTGGTACGAACACGGAGGGAAGATCGCCGGCGAGCTTTCGCTCTTTTGTGACGATGACGATATAACCGACGACGATGCCCGGGACCTATTGGTGCGTCTATGGGGTGGATTGAGCCAGGATGCCCATCGCAACCTGTTGACCTTCGGACTGTCCGAGCTAGAGGATGTGCGCACCCTGGAAACCGAAAAGATCGCGCGACTGCTTTATACCACCGCGGCCGGTATCGACGCTCGAGCCCTCGATAGAATCCACTCGGAACTACGTCGCCGCAAGATGGAGATCCATCGCCCCCGAGCACAATCGCGAATCGGAGATCTCCTCGACCGGCTGGATAACCTCGCGCGCGAAAGGCCGGGAGAATCCGAGCTGGCCGAACACCGAAGACTTCGCGAGGAGCTGGAGCGCGAGCGCCGCGCGATGGTACGAGCCCGCGAGCATCTCCGCGCTCTCGTGGCAAAAAGAGACTCAATCGAGGCGGCCCGTCGAGCACAACCTTTGCGTACTAGAATGCGGGAGATAGACGCCACCCTTGCCGAACTCGATGTCCCCGCCGACTTCCCGGCCGAAGCCACAATCCGATGGAAGCAGGTGCGCGAGGCGATGGACGAAACCGATGAAGAGCTGGAGCAGATTCGAGCCGAGATGGAGGGCATCTCTGCGAAACTCCGACACCTCGCGCCCACCGAAGAGGATTCACACCTTCTCGGGCGAGCCCAGGAGATCCGCAGACTCTACGGTGAACTCTCCGCCATATCGGAAAAGATGACGCGGCGCGATAAGCTCACCGCGAGCTGGCATCGTCTGCACGCAGAAGCTTCGGCAACCCTGAGCGAGCTCGGAGACGGATGGGGCGAGGATTACACCAAGATTCCCAGGGTTTCATTGGAATTGCGCGAAACGATTCGGGACACCGGCCGGCGATGGGAAGCCCTCGAAAAGGAACTCGAAGGAATTCGCGCGAGGAAATCCGAACTGGAACAAACCAAAATGGAATTCTCGCCTCAGGAATCCCCCGACGAAGAAGATCCACGCACTGCGGCAGAAGACGTGACCAGGAGAATACACTACATCGACGAGCTGCTGGAGTTGAAGGAAACCCGAGATCGTCTCGAAGAACGACTCGGGTACGTCGCCCTCTTGAGCCAAAGCGGCACCCGAACCGACTTCTCTTCACTTCTGCCCACAGCGCTTTTGGCCTTGTTGGGATTGGTGGGAGCTCTTTATTCCGCCGCGATGAATAGGGCAATCCTCGCCTGGATCATCGGATTGTCCGGAACGGGCGCGGCTTTGGGCTACTGGTTATTCGATCGCCGGCGGACTGCCGCCACCTCATCCGTCGACGATTCGACCGACTCCCCGGCGCAGCTGCGAGGACAGATCGAGGAAACTTCTGCCCGCTGTAGTCAACTTGCCACCTATCTCTTCGAAGACCCCTGCGTTCCTCCGCGCGAAGATCTGCTCGAGAAGCGGCATCGGCTGGAGGAGTGTCGCCTGAGATATGCCAAACAGGAGGACTCGTCACTGGCGAGATCGCGTATTGACGAGACCATAGCAAACCTGGAACGCGAAGAGGACCTCCTTGCCCGGCAAATGCAGCAGTTGTCCTCTCAATTCTCCGAAGAACTGCGGCGCGAGGGATTCCCACCGGATACCACGCCCCGCAGGGCTTCGCTGTATTTGGATCCGCTCGATCGGCTTGGGCGCGTTCGCCGGGAAATCGAAGGAATCCGATCGGAGATCGCAGAATTGGACCGCCAGCTGGATTCGTTCGTCGAAGAAGTCTGCCGTACCCTGGACCGACCCCGCGATGGTATCGAACCCGAGCGCGCCAGAGATATGATACTCCGGGCGGAGGGAAAACTCGGCTCTGCCGAGGATGACGCGCGAGAACAAGAGGAATTGGCGGAAAGGCGCGATTACCTGAAGAACCGTCGCGACCAATTGCTCGATAAGAGAAAACGCCTCGATGACAACGTCGCCGATCTCTTCGGGGCCGGCGGTACCGACGATCCAGAAGTATTTCGCCGACGAGCCGAGAGGGCAGCGCCGGCTAACGAACTCAGGAAAGAGCGATCCGAGTTGAAGGCGCGCCTGAAAGAACTCTCACCCTCCACTTCCCTGGGTTGCGGCGACGCCCCTTCTGAGGAGGAACTCGAGCGTGCCCGGGATGCGGTAGAGCGCGCCGAGCGGCAGCTGGACGAATCCGCCGAACGCGTGGGCAATCTCCGTGCTCGACTGGAAATGGTAGAGTCCACCGACGCCCCGGCCGTGCGAGCCCTGAAGATGGAAACGGCGAAATCCTCCCTACGAGACGCGTTGCGAGAATGGATGAAACTCACCAGCGCCAGTTGGTTGCTGGAACGGGCGCGCGAGATGGGCGAGCGAGAACGCACACCCACGGTCCTTCGCCGGGCTTCGGAGATGATAGCGCGCGTAACGGGAGGGCAGTACCTATCCGTATCCCCGGATCCGTCGCGAGCCACCCTTCGACTCGAGACCGGCGACGGTCGCGGTGAGGTATCTCCCGATCAGTTGAGCCGCGGAACCCTGGCAGGGGTCTATTTGGCCATCAGGCTGGCGGTCCTTGGCGAAATGGCACGGCGATCCGAACCCGTTCCCGTCGTCATGGACGATCCTTTAGTAAACCTCGACGCCGGGCGTCTGAAGGCGGCCGTGAACTGCATCAGGGAAGCGTCGAACGATTTTCAGATACTGTTTTTGACCTGTCACCGAAGGATACCACGACTGCTCGCCGAAGACAGCTCGGTGAAGTTTGTCGAATTCGATTCGAAATGAAGTGTTGGATGCGTTTTGCTCCCCCGATGGAAAATGAGAGGTGACGATAACTTGGAAGCGAGAATAATCGACGTAACGCATACGTTGTCCCCCGATTTTGCGGCGTGGCCCGGAGATACGCCTTTTCAAAGGGAAAGGACGGCCCGCATCTCGGAGGGTTCATCGGTAAACCTATCCAGGCTAACCCTCAGTCTGCACACCGGCACACACGTCGATGCTCCAATACACTACGTCGAGGACGGCATCGGTATGGAGGAAATGGATCTTTCGATCTTTGTGGGCCGCGCTTCGGTCGTCGACGTCTCCCGGGGTAAAGGCCCTATCGACGCCGGGGAATTGAGCGACGCGCTCGAGTTGCTTCCCGCTTCGGATAAACCAAAAACCCGTCTGCTGATACGAAGCGGATACGTCCCGGAGGTACCGTTCGCCCGGGATTTCCGCTATCTGCTGCCTGAAGCGGTAGAGCTGATGTCGCACCGCGGCGTTCGCCTCGTGGGCACCGACGCCCCCAGCGTAGACGCTTTCGATAGCAAGACGCTGCCCGCGCACAAAGCCTGCGGCCGGTACGGTATCAATATCCTGGAGTTCCTCGATTTGTCGGATGTGGCAAGGGGCGAATATCGTCTGCTCGCCGCCCCATTGAAAATAGCCGGGGCCGACGGTTCCCCGGTCAGGGCCGTTCTGCTACCGGGGAACTGACGTCATTCCTCTATTCCGCGCCGGGCCATGACGCCCTGGCGGTAATAGTGCTTGATCTCTTTCATCTCGGTAACCAAATCGGCGCGCTCCACCACTTCCGTCGGAGCGCAACGACCGGTGAGCACCAATTCCATCGACTCGGGACGAGCGTCGATCAAATCCAAAACCTCATCGACCCCTATCAGGTCGTAGTGCACGGCCACGTTGATCTCGTCCAGAATGAGGAGATCTACCTCGTCGGCCTCCAGGGCTCGACGGGCGAGTCGAACGCCTTCCCGCGCCAGGCGGACCACCTCATCCGGTGGTTCTCCCGGAGGGAATACCACTATTTCGTCCCCGAGGGCCTCCCGAGCCTCTTCGTCGAGGTCCTCTTCGCGGGCGATGAGATAAGGCTTGCCCACCTGAACGATTCTCAGTTCCGGCTCCAGTCGTCTCGCGGCCAGGTGTTCGCCGTATCCCCAGTGCTTCATAAACTGAATCATGAGTACGCTGAGGCCGCGACCTACTGCGCGAAGAGCCAGCCCCAGGGCAGCGGTGGTTTTGCCCTTGCCGTCGCCAGTGTACACTTGAACGTAGCCGCGATCCAATCCCTTCGGGCACATATCAGGATGTCGCTTCTTCGTAGATTACCGGGTGGATACTTCCCGACGGCATCAGATAGTAATCGAAGTTGTCACCGTGCTTTTCGCGCACGAAGTCGACCGCTTCGCCCATGTCGCCAAAACCCTTCATGCCCGCCGCCTGCACCTGATCCGCCGGCATGTCGGACACCAGGATTACGTCGCACTCTTTCGCCATAAGGGATGCGTGATAGGCCATATATCCGCCTATCGTGAAATTCTCGCGCAGGTTTGCCTCGCGATGCTCATCGTCATCGTGATCCAGGAGCATCGCGGCGAAATCGTCGTTGCCCATCCCCTCGGGGCATTGAGACGCGATCACCACGGTACCACCTTCGCGTACCGCGCGACGCGCTCCGTACAAAGTCTTGTAGGTCTGGTAAAGATTTATGTCTTTCGGGTAACCACCGGAAGACGCTAACACCACCTCGGCCGGACCGTCTATGGTTACCCTCCATCGATCGCGGGCCGCCTCTCGGCCGCGTCGGTGGGCTTCGTGGACTTCTCCGGCCACAGCCTCCACTATTCTATGGGTGTCGTCGTCGACGATAACGTTAAAACAGAAGTCCGGGCTAACCAGGGCGGCGCCTTCCCAGATATCTTCGCTGCAGGGATTCCCCTCCATCTTCCCGGAGGCGACATCGGGTTGCAGTCCTCCACCGTCCGCCAGGGCGAGGGAATGGTTCGCCATGATGGTCTCGTAGGCGGCTACTCCGGGCAACAAAGCCTTCATTCCACCGCTGAAACCGGCCAAGAAATGATATACTATGCCGCCCGTCAACACCACTCGATCGGCATCCAACACCTTTTGGTTTATTGCCACGGGAGTGCCGCGCGAGGTGGTTCCGACCGCAGTGTTTCCGTCCGGATTCCTCGCGTCGTGGTCTTCTCGCGCGATGGAGGCGGGTACGTTTTCGCCGACAAGGATCGGCCATTCTTCTTCCCGGTGACCTCGATGATCTCCTGTGGCGGCGAGCAGGGTAATGTCTTCTCCTGCCACACCGCCCGAAAGGAGTTCTCCAATAATCTCGGGTATGAAGAGATTTTGCCGAACCCAAAGGCGGGTCAAATCGCTTATGATCACCACCACTCGTTCGCCCGCGGATACCACGTCTCGAAGCCGTGGCGAATCCAGTGGATCCCTAAGGGCACGGCGAATTATCGACATCTCTCCCTCGCCGGGATGCCTCAGGTCCGGTAAGAGTACCGAACGAGGAGCGTGATCCAATCGTACTTCCAGCTGATCGTCTCCATAGGCTAATCTGTGAATCATGAACACTCACCCTCTTTTTCAGTTTCCTCGAGCTGTAGTGCATCCAGCAATACATCACTTTCCAGGTTGCCTCCGGACAATATACATACCACCCGCGATCCCTTCGACGAGGCAAATCCTATCGTCTCACCACGCCCGCCGAGCACGGCTGCAACTGCCGCGGCGCCGGCCGGTTCCACCACCAGCTTCTCCCGCGTCGCCAGGAGGGCGACGGCACGCAGCATCTCCTCGTCGGATACCGTTACCAGTTCATCTATCGTACTGGCGACCGCCTCGAAGGTCATGCGCCCGGGCTCTTTGACCGCGATTCCGTCGGCGATGGTGGAAATCTCCGAGAGTGCCAATCGCTCACCGCGGCCTACCGAGGCCACCATGGAAGCCGCGCCCTCGGCCTGGACTCCGACCACCTTCACCTCCCGAAGCGGGGCCGTCCGCTCGGCGAACAGCTGGTCCGGGGCAGTCCGCAAGAATCCGAGGGCTCCCGTGGCTAAACCGCCCCCTCCAATGGGAAGTACCAGGACTTCGAGATCGGGGATATCCTCCACGATTTCCCAGGTCGCCGTGGCCTGCCCGGCCGCCACGATGGGGTCGTCGAAGGACTGAACGTATGTGTAACCCTCCTCCGAAGCCAAATCGGTCGCGAAGGCCAATGCGTCGTCGTAGGTTTCGCCGCGGCGCAGGACGTCGGCACCATAGGCCCGGCATCCGGCGGCTTTGACTTCGGGAGCCCCCTCGGGCATCACCACCGTAACCTTCGAATCGGTTATGGCCCCCGCGAGGGAGAGGCCGAGTGCATGATTACCGCTGGAAGCGGCGATCAGCCCTCGGTCGCGTTCCGCCGAGGTGAGCGAAGTCACACGATTGTAGGCCCCGCGGAATTTGAAGGCATGGGTGAGCTGTAGATTCTCGGTCTTTAGATGCAGTGATCCGGCGAACCCCATATCCAGAGATTCTACCAGTGGCGTTCGCCGCGCCACGCCGCGAAGCTTCTGTTGGGCCCCTTCGACGTCTTCAAAACTGAATGGTATCGACTGCAAAGCTCCCACCCCGCTCACATTTCGTCCAGGGGAAAGATCGGTCGCCTGATATTTCGGAAATCGAACCTTTCCAAATTGGGACTGGAAAGCCCGGGCCCATCCACTTCGATGATATCGGCCGCCAGGGGTTCGTAGGATGCACGGTAGTGAACCGCAGATTTGAGCACCACTATCTTCTTGTAGGCCGGATCGATTCCCACCGACCGCGGTGCCGCGGGATCGACGGGTTGAAAACGGTTTGCGTTGATTACGATCTCGGTCTCCCCCACTCTGACGACCGCGGTTCGCCCCATCTCGGATTTCAGCCCCGTGGACATGGGACCGCGATGGATGAACTCGCCGTCGGAGAGGACTCTGACCTCACCCCGGACGGGTACGGGACTGCCGTGAAGATCGTCCATTTTCCCACCGACGTGACAATCGAAGATTCCACCGATCCCCGCCTCGAAAGCGCAGCCGACGGCTTCCGGATCCGGAATAGTTATCACCGCAGCGTCGGGCCACCCGGCATCGCGTAGCGATTTGAGGATCGCGGTACCATCTCCCGACGCACCCCCGCCGGTGTTATCCGCCACGTCCGCGAGGACGACCGGTGCACCGTCGATTTCGAGTGCCCGGGAGACCGCCTCCGAGGGAGAAAACATGTCGGCGACGAATTGTTCCCGGATTTCCCAGGATTGCCGTGCCAGATCCTCCACGATCTCGTCGGCAAGATCGGGATCGCCGTCGGTCGTAGCCAGGAAGGCGAGGCCGGCTTCGGGTATGTCCGAATAGACGAATCCGCCGTACGCGCTCGCGTTCACGATCGCGGCACGCTCCTCCCAGCAAAAGGCCCGCTCCATCAATTCCTTCATCGGTCCCCAACCCGTCCGTGCCGGAACCACCGCCGGGGCGATTTCGGGACGGCGAACGCGGGTAATCGGCTCGATCTCCCCGCGCAGCAGGCGATTCAGGAACTCCGCCGCCTCCAACCCTCGTTCATACCCGTCGACGTGGGGGTAGGTATTGTATCCGAACAGGCCGGTCGATTCCCGCACCATCTCATCGGTCACGTTGGCGTGATAGTCGAGGGTACAAACCACCGGAACATCGTCACCGACTACCTCGCGAACCGCCTTCAGTATGGCTCCCTCGGCGTCGGCGGCGTTCTCGGCGACCATGGCCCCGTGTAGGGCCAGCAGGACTCCAGCGACGGGACCGGCACTTTCGATACGCTCCACAAGCTCCCCGAGGAGGGAGTCGAAAGCCTCGGCGGTTACCAATCCCGAGGGAACTGCCGCCGCGGAGATGGTGGGTACCGGCGTCCAGCCGGCCTGCTCACATCCCCGCAGAAAGCCACCCACCGGCGTCTTGGTCTTGCCGAACATCGCCAGGATCTCCTCGCCTCTCGCGAGACTGCGCTGTTCAAAACGGGCCATGTCGGTGGGAATCGGGCTAAATGCGTTGGTCTCGTGGCTGATTTGTCCGATCGCAATTCTATTCATTTATCGCACCCCTCCCGGAAGCATCGCGCGATCACAGATATCTTTTTCGAATTACCCAAAGAGCCGAGACGACGAGCAGCGCTAAGACTACGGACATCGGCCACACGATCGGGTGTAGACTATCCACCCGGATGAGACGATCCCGTGACGAATATTTCGTGGCGCGGACCAGTGGCAGATCCGAATCTCCCGAAGGCGAAGACGCGATGTAGTCGAGTACCGCCCGCCACGTCTTCAACTCGCGACCCCGAGAATCATGCAAAATGGCATCATCCAAATCATCGATCGGATTACCGAGGGAGTCTCTCGGTTGTACCCGGAGTCTCGGCAATCTCTCCCCCACCTCGGGTAAGAATGAAGCTATATAGGAATCGCCCACTACCAGATAAAGTTCTTCGTCATCGGGCGCGATGACCCTCGTGGAGCCGTCTTCGCCAACCAGTTCCACCGAAACTATCGAACGATAAGTGGGCACTGGTACGTCCATGATGGGTATCCGACCCCAAAACGTCCTGTCGGGAGCGTACTCCACCCTGAGACCCGAAATCTGCAAGAAAAAACTATTTCCCATGACCTGGCTGAGCACCTGTGACGTCTCCAGCAGGCGCACCACATCCCCACCGGTGAAATACATCGCCGCAAGTGGCGCGCCGGGATCACCGTCCGGACCAACTCCCAGGCCCACCTGTTCGATGACATCGTAGATCGATATGAGTCCCGCACCCTCGGGTCCCGTCCCCGGGTTTAAACCTCCCCTAATCTGACCGCTCGCCTGAAACGCCACGTCCACCCGTTCATCCATGACGCCCGCCGCGGCGTAACGGAAGGCGTCCGTCACCAGGTTACCCATGGGAGTCTCCCTGCCCTCGGCATCGTGCGGTATTGCGTCTTCCATGGCCGCGAGCGGGCGCAACATATCTCGGTATTCCCCGCCGGTGAGCTCCGCGAGCATCTCGTCCAGGTCCTCTCCACGTTCCGCTATGATATCCGCTACCTCCGGATCGTCGCGCACATCACCGGTGATGGGAATCAGAAAGGGTACCTCCACGGCGGGGTTCTCCACGTGCAACCGGTCGGATTCCGAATCGTAGCGCAGTTCCAAACACCCGAGATACTCCGCCCGATACCCGGCCTGAACGATGGGAATCCCCTCTTCCGTAACGGGCTCGTGGAGCGCGGTATGAGAGTGACCGCCGATGATCAGGTCTATCCCCGAAACCTCCCGGGCGATCTCGCGGTCTTCCTTCACTCCGGCGTGCGTTATCGCGATGATCACGTCGGCCTCCGCATCTTCGAGGAGAGCGACCATCTCCCGGGCCCTGGGTATGGGGTCGGCGAACGTAATCGGGGCGGCCGCGGGAGAAAGGGTTGCCGCCTCCTCACCCAATAGTCCGAAAAAGCCCACTTTGACCGGGCGTTCCCAACCGTATTCGCCGCCGATTTCCACCACGTGTGTCCTCACGATTCCCATGTGCGCGAGGGGATGGCCTACGGGCACTTCGGCACTGGAATCGATAACCACCGGGCCATCGGAATCCGGGTATCCCGCCCGAGCCAGGTAATCGGCGAAGGACTCCGGCCCGAAATCCCAGGCGTGATTGCCGGGCACGACCGCATCGTAGCCCATGTGAGCCAACAATTCGTATTCCACTGCCGATTCTCTAAGGGATAACCAGGCGAAGGGAGAACCCGTCAGAAAGTCTCCCGCGCTCACCGTCAGGACCGGGCGGTCCCCGCGCGCAGATCTTTCGCGCCGTAAAACCGAGCTGAGCCTCGCGAATCCGCCGGTGGTAGAATCAAGTCCCCCGGGCACATAATCTATCGCCGGTCTCGGCAACAGTGCGGAGTGTTCGTCGTTGGTGTGAAACACGGTGAAGCGAAACCCGGCATCGGCCGCCTCGGAGCGCGACGCCGAGCAAAGGAAAACGATTAGGCATATCACGATGGCACCGAGCGGCATCCACCGGCCGCGACCGCGAGGAGACTTCACCTGCTCTTCCCTCCCAGACCTAATGGGGCCGTTCCATCAATTCCAAAAGTACGCCTCCGGTCCCCTTGGGATGCACGAAGGCCACCCTGGTTCCGCCGGCTCCCGGCCGTGCCCGTTCATCTATGAGCGGAATATTCGATTCCTTCAGCCGCTGCAATGCCCGATCGATGTCGCTCACTTCGAAGGCCATGTGATGTATACCGGGTCCCCTTTTTGCGATGAACTTACCGATGGTGCTCTCGGGGTCCACCGGTTCCAGGAGCTCGACGGAGCTGTCACCGAGGGGCAACATGGCGATGCGCAGACCGCGATCCGGTAGTTCCTCCCTTTCGGCAACATCCAAACCCAACGCGTCCCTATATACCTTCAACGCTTCCTCGATATTTTCCACCGCGATACCGATGTGATGACTACCCTTGATTTCCATGTCCTATCTCCTCCCATTCCTCGCGAATTATCTCTCGCCAGAGTTTTTCCGCCAGTCCACCCGGTGCGATCTTCCCGGCGGTGAGATCTTCGTACCAGCCGTTTTCTTCCTCGGACAGCAGACGCTCCGTCCGACGCGATACTCGGCGCGCCAGTATGGCCGTAACCTCCGCCCTGGCCCGCATACGGCGCCGACGGTGAAGGAGACCACTTTCCACGGAGAGCCGGCGGTGCTCCGAGATCATATCCAAAAGCTCGTCCACTCCCCGATCCTTCTCCGCGCTGGTGGTGGCGATCTTCGGGGCGGGTTCTTCGCGCGGGGGCGCGAGATTCAGTGTAGACTCCAGGACCGACTCGACTCTGGAAGCCCCGGGAAGATCGGATTTATTCACCACCAGGAGATCGCCGATTTCGGTTATACCGGCCTTGATGGCCTGCACGTCGTCACCCAATCCGGGAACGAACACGACCACCACGGTGTCGGCGACCCGGGCGATGTCCACCTCGGATTGCCCCACTCCCACCGTCTCCACAAGTATCACCTCTTTTCGAGCCGCTTCCAGTATCTTTATGGCCCCGTAAACCGCCCGGGAAAGGCCTCCCAGACTTCCTCGCGTTCCCATACTGCGGATAAACACGTCGGGATCGGTGGCCAAATCGGACATGCGGGTTCGATCCCCCAAGAGGGCACCGCCACTAAAGGGGCTCGTCGGATCCACCGCAATTACCCCGACGGTCTTTTCGGCCTCGCGCAGCCTCTTAACGATCCGGTCCGTGAGGGTGCTTTTGCCGGACCCCGGGGGACCGGTGATCCCCACGACGTGCGAATCCCCCGTGTAGGGGTGGACTGCCTCGAGGATGTCCGCGGCGGCGGGCTCTTCGTCTTCGACGAGGCTTATCGCCCTGGCGAGTGCCCCCGGCTTGGCCGCCCGGATATCGGCAATCATGGTTTCGACGTCTGAAGAATCCAAATCCTCAAGCTCCAACTTTTCCGCGAATGAACTCTATTGCCTCCGAAGTCGGTGTTCCCGGCGTGAATACCTGACTGACGCCGAGCTCTTTTAGTGCCGGAATGTCTTCTTCGGGTATGACGCCACCCGCGATCACGAGGATGTGGCTGGCTCCCGCCTCGCGTAACAGCTCCATGATGCGAGGGAACAGGTGGTTGTGGGCACCGGAGAGGATGCTGAGGCCGATGACATCCACGTCTTCCTGCACGGCCGCGCTGACTATCTGTTCGGGCGTTTGGCGGAGTCCGGTGTAGATTACCTCGAAGCCCGCATCCCGCATTGCCCGGGCCAAAACCTTGGCGCCCCGGTCGTGACCGTCGAGACCGGGTTTGGCAATTAAGACCCTTATCCTGCCTTCACTCATCGCTGAAACCTCCAACTCTTGTCACCTCAAAGTATAATCGGGGCCCGATATTCGCCGAATACCGATCTAAGTGCGTCGGTAATCTCGCCCAAAGTTGCCTCCGCCCGTACTGCTTCGAGAATGGGGGGCATCAAATTGTCGTCGGAGGTGGCCGCAGCACTCAGCTGCTCCAGCGCCGTATCCACGCGCCCCTGGTCCCTGGAAGAGCGCAGCTCGTCAAGTTTCTCGCGCTGACGTTCCTCTATCGCGGGATCCACCCTCAGGATGTCCCACTCGGGCTTCTCTTCCGTACGGTATTTGTTCACGCCGACGACAATCCGCTCTCCGGATTCGACCGACTGCTGGTGGCGGTAGGCACTCTCCTGTATTTCTCGTTGGACATAACCCTCTTCGATGGCCGCCGGAGCGCCGCCGCGATCATCTATCTCGCGAATATACTCTCTCGCGGCTTCTTCTATGTCGTCGGTCAGTCTTTCGACGTAAAAGGACCCGGCCAAAGGATCCACCGTCTCGGCCACTCCACCTTCTTCGGCGAGAATCTGCTGCGTGCGCAAAGCTATCCGAACCGATTCCTCGGTGGGTAAAGCCAGGGCCTCATCGCGGGAATTGGTGTGCAGGGATTGCGTGCCCCCCAGGACGGCGGCGAGGGCCTGCATGGCAACCCTCACTATGTTGTTGTCGGGCTGTTGGGCGGTCAGAGTGCATCCGGCCGTCTGCGTGTGAAATCTCAGGCGGGCCGAGCGATCGGAGCCGCCGTATCTTTCCCGCATGATCCGGGCCCACAGCCGTCGCGCGGCGCGGAACTTGGCGACTTCCTCCAAGAGATCGGATTGAGCCGCGAAGAAGAAGGAGACTCGCGGCGCGAAGGCATCCACTTCCAGGCCGGCCTCCACTGCAGCATCCACGTACGCGATGGCGTTTGCCAGCGTAAAACCCACTTCCTGGGCAGCGGTACAACCCGCCTCCCGCATGTGGTAGCCGCTAACACTGATGGTGTTGAAGTTGGGCATGTTCTCGGAACAATACTCGAAGATGTCCGTGATCAGGCGCATGCTGGGCTCCGGCGGGAATATGTACGTCCCCCGGGCGACGTATTCTTTCAGGATATCGTTTTGGATGGTTCCCGACAGCGCGTCGGGAGAATTGCCCTGCATCTCCCCCACGGCGATGTACATGGCCAGAAGTATCGACGCGGGTGCATTGATCGTCATGGAGGTACTAACTTCATCGAGGGGGATGTCGTCGAACAACGTCGCGACATCGTGCACCGAATCGATGGTGACTCCGACTTTCCCCACCTCGCCGGCGGCGATTGGATTGTCAGAATCGTAACCTATTTGAGTGGGGAGATCGAAGGCAACGCTCAGCCCGGTTTGCCCCTGTTCCAAAAGATACTTGTAACGCCGGTTGGACTCCTCGGCACTGCCGAAACCGGCGTATTGCCGCATGGTCCAAAGTCGACCGCGATACATGGTGGCCTGAGTCCCCCGGGTGAAGGGAAACTCTCCCGGAAACCCGAGATCGCGGTCGTAGTCGAGATCCGCGATGTGCTCGGGGGTGTAAGTCCTGTCGACGGGATAATCGGATAACGTCTTGAACTCATCTTTGATCTCGGGGAAGCGGGCGATGGTCTTGGCGACCGTCCCCTCTTCCCAACGCTTTCTGCTCTCGCCGATTTCGCGTATTTTCTTCTCATCGAACATGTCTATGAATCAGCCCTTCCCGGCGGCCGCTCCGCCCGGCGGCCCTGTGATCTCACGCGCGACGCCGACGCAAATCGTCCGGCGTCGGTTCCGCCAACAGTCTACCAGAAACCGCCCGAGATGTCCCCGCCGGCCGGCCGCGAAGACACAAGCCGTGAGAGCGGCGGCACGCAATATGTCCCACCCCTACCCGATCGAAAATGCTCTTTGCATTCCCTTTCATCGGTAGTGGGACTCGGTGGCGACAAAACGCCACGGGAGAGCGGCAAATTCTCCGCTCGATTCGATTCCGACCCGCGGCGATGCCACGTAATCCCCACTCGTAGCACTCCGGGCCAAAAAGAGCCCCCCGTCGGCACCCGGCAAGAAAAGCCCGTCGGCCTCGCGATCCACCCCGAGGGCCTGGCACAGTTTTCCGGGACCATCGCACAGAGACGGATTCACTTCTCCCCGTATGACGGAAGGCATTCCGCGTCGTCGTGCCATCGTCTCCACTCCCCAACGCGGCGAGATGGCGCGGATAAGGACAGCGTGGGGACGATCCAGGGCGAGACACGAGACGTTGAGACAATTGTGAAGCCCGTAGATGAGGTATACGTACGCCGTACCGGGACGAGCGTACATGGACTCATTTCTCGCACTGCGGTGGAAGGCATGCGCGTGACACGCGCGATCCAACACGCCGGCGTAGGCTTCCGTCTCGGTAATCACCCCGCCGACGCGTTCTTTTCCGATACGAGAAACCAATCGGCACCCCAGGAGATCCCGCGCCACGGCCAAAGCATTCCGGGCGAAAAACCGTGGGGGGAGCACCTCCAGATCATCGAGGTGCTCCCCGGCATCGCTCAAGGCAATTCCACCTCCACGCCGTCGTCGGTCCTGCCCCCGATATCAACTCCGAAGGGCTCCGAGCGTTCGGCTATGTCGGCGACGATCTCATCGAATTCGTCACCTTCGGCGAATTTAGGTCGTCCCCGCAATGTCCTGGGTTTACCATATCCTAGAGAAACCGGCATGAGTTCGACCCTCGCGAGCTCGCGATCGCGGAAGGTTATCTCCGCCATGACCGCCTGCCAGTACATGGGGTGGGCGGGGAATCCGTGGGAGTCTTCGCCGGTACGTACGTCGAAGGCCGTCGCCGGGGTATCCTCGGTAGATAATCCGAAGGTATCGTAGAAATCCTGCGGTAGCCATTGCACCGTTTCGTTTTGGAAGATGAAGTTTCCGAGACTGTAGAATATCGGGCGACCTTCGTGGAATTCGATGCCGCGCATGTGGTGGGGGCCGTGTCCCACGACGACGTCGGCACCGGCCTCTATCGCGCGCCGGGCCGCGGTCCGGTAGAAGTCTCCGGGAGCTCTGGGATCGGCGGGATCGGGCTCATGGCTGTGAACGCTAAATATCACCCAATCGGCCTGACGGCTGGCCTCGGATATCGCCCTGAGGTTACCCTCCAGATCCTCATCGTTGGGTTCTGTGACCACCCGATACTCTCCGTCCTCAGAGGCGACGAACTCCGCGGGGCCAAAAGTAAAATTGGCCTCCGGTGCGCGTCCCCGCATCGCTTCGGTGCGGCGCTTGGCCTCCTCCAATCCCAGCCGTTCACTGATCTCGCGCAGGCCGTCGAGTTCTTCCTCGGGAACCTCGTAGCGCGTGCGGAACCGCAGGGGATTCAATCCCGGTCTACCCGGAAGGTCTGCTCGTTGTTTGCCGGCGTGACCGCCCGCGGGGAAGGTTGACGAGGTCGACACCAGCGCAACCCTCCCGGCCGCCGTATCCAGATAGGCGGGGGATCGGGCCAATGCCAGGTTTAGACCCACCCCGGAGTGCACCATGCCGCGGAAATCCAGTTCCCGGCTGGTCGCCAGCAATCCATCGAAACTCCAGTCCATGGAGTGGTTGTTGGCGCGGGAGAAGAGGTTGAATCCGGCCCACAGTAGATCGTCGGCAATTTCGGGAGCGCCGACGACATACGTTCCGCCACTTTGCGCCGCCGGATAACCCTCGAAGTTGGTCAACAAACCCTCCAGATTTGTAAATGCCGCATCGGCCGAGCGAATTCTCTTTAGCATCCGCGAAAACTGCGGTTCGGAATACGGACGCAAGCGGCGAGTGATCAGAGAATCACCGGTTAGGTTAAGCTTGATGTCTTTGCCCTCTCGTGATGTCAAAAACCTGCCTCCTCTCGGTATTTACCCACGTTGACCGGGCGTCAGGGCCCCTGATAGCATTAATCGAATTGGATTCTGGATGGGAGGGAGAAGTGAGCCCTTGAACGCCCGAAGACTTTCCCGCCTCGCCCTCTTCATCGCTATGGGCGCCATTCTTCATTGGGTGGAAGGAACCCTCCCCGCACCCATACCCGTTCCCGGCGCCAAGCTCGGATTGGCCAACCTCATAACTCTCCTGGCAGTCCTACTTTGGGGAACACGCGACGCGGTTATCGTGGCCGCGGGTCGGGCGATGCTCGGCTCCCTCCTCGGGGGCACTTTCGGCACACTGGCATTCTTCATGAGTTTCGGCGGGGCAATAAGCGCTGCGCTGGTCATGTCACTCGCATCGATGAGTCCCATGGGTCCGGTGGGGCTCAGCGTAATCGGCGCGGCAACCCACAACGTCGCCCAGCTTTTCATATTTTACGGAGTCACGGGATATTCGGGAGTGTGGATGTATCTCCCGCCACTTCTGGGCCTGGCCGCGCCCGCGGGCGCGGCGACCGGGGCCGCCGGAGGGTATCTACTGGCGCGGATAAGGGGCGTCGCGGCCTTCAGCGATTCTGAACGGAAAAATCCCGGATCCTCTCCATAACGTCGGCGATCCTCTCCGGGGGTTTCACCACGACCAGGACGGTCCTCTCGCCGGCCAGCGTTCCGATCACGTCGTTCCAATTTAGGGCATCGAGCGCTTCCGCCACCGTCTGAGCGGTGGCCGGAAGAGTGTGCACCACGAGGATGGGGCCGCTGAAATCCATGCCGACGACGGATGTCTCCAGCGTTCTCACCAGCTGGCGATTTATCTCCGATCGGTTGAACTGCGAAGACTCCCGATACTGGTAACCACCGTCTTCCGCCGGCACCTTCACCAGTCCCAGTTCCTTGATGTCGCGCGAAACTGTGGCCTGGGTGACGTCCATACCGGCCTCTCTGAGGGCCTCCACCAGCTCCTGCTGAGTCTTGATCGACCGCTCGTTAATTATGCCCAGTATTCGCATCTGCCTTCTGCTCTTCAAGGGTTCGGTTTCGCTCCCTACCGAAAATGATTACACTGCCTAAAGAATAACTATTCGTCCCGTGCCCATATCTATCCTTCACCCGGTCCCGAATCCCCGGCACTCACTCCTTTCGGTTCCGTGGGAGAATAGACTATTCCTCGACGGGCGTCGACGGTAATCTGGATTCCCGGCGCGATGCTGTTCGCGGCATCCTCCACCCCCACGACGACCGGAATACCCCATCCCAGCCCCGCCAGTGCCGCCGGAGAGCTCAGACCCGGTTCTTCGGCTACGATCGCTGCGGCTTCGTGGGCGACATCTCCCAGCTCCGCACGCCACGCCCTGAGAATCAATACGTCTCCGGGGGAGAAATCCGGGGACAACTCGCCCGATTGACTCTCGACCACGGCTTTGCCGGTGGCCATAGTGCGACCGACACCCGAACCCTGGGCGAGAATCGTTCCCAGCGTCTTTACCTGTAGGGCATTGGTGGTTCCGGGTACGCCCTGGGGATATCCGCTGGTCACGACCACTCGTGCCCCGGGAGACACGTACTTCCCGGCCATAGCCACGTCACCGGCATCCTCGACTACGTCGCCACTGCGATCTTTCAGCAGCGGATATACTCCCCAGACCAGGGCCAACCTTCGCCACACCCGCGGCGACGAAGTGACGGCGACGACGGGGACGGTGGGACGATACCGAGATACCATTATCGCCGTATGCCCGGACTGAGTGGGGGTCAATACGGCTTCGGCGTCGACCCGGTCCGCTATCCACACCGCGCTCCTCGCGACGGCTTCCGTCACGCTGGATGATTCTCCGTTTACCTGAGGGGATCGCCAATCGCGCCATCCCGATTCCGTTCTCTCGATTATTCGAGCCATGGTGGCGACCGTCTCCCGGGGATAGGATCCCGCCGCCGTCTCACCGGACAGCATGACTGCGTCGGTACCGTCGAGTATAGCGTTGGCCACATCGCTGGCCTCCGCCCGGGTGGCCACCGGGCTATCTATCATCGACTCCAGCATTTGGGTAGCCGTTATGACGGGAATACCGGCACGATTACAGCGACGAATTATGTCCTTTTGGATGAGGGGGATTTCTTCGGGAGGACAATCCACCCCGAGGTCTCCCCTGCCGATCATGATGCCGTCGACCACCTGCAGTATCGCGTCCAGATTACCGTAACCCGCCAGCGTTTCGATCTTGGCTATCAACCCGGGGGAATCCTCACCCAAATGATCGCGCACCTGTAGAATGTCCGCCGGCTCCTGAACGAAGGAGAGGGCGAGCCAATCGGCCTCCGCTTCCACCGCGAGTTCGATGTCGGCTACATCCTCGTCGGAGAGGAAGGGCAGGCTGAGGCTGACACCCGGAAAGGCCACCCCTTTACCGGGCAGAATTCTGCCGGCGTTTTCACTCCGAGCGATCAACCAACCCTCAGCTTCACCCTCGATCTCGAGTTCCACTCGTCCGTCGTCGATGAGCATCTTGGAGCCGA
>JAWODQ010000007.1:0-6463 GCA_046483165.1 Bacillota bacterium
TTTTGGGTTCAAAAAGAGGTGGTATCCCGGAAATGCTTAAATATGAAGAATTGCTTTTTGAACCGGAGGTTTCGCCCGGACATTATGATTTCGACCCGGGATGGCCGCAATCCTTTCGCGGATGGTTCACTCCCCCACATCATCCGCCGTTGCTCTTCGCTCACCCGCATCGTCCGCAGCACCCTGCTCCCAGCCCGCCGAATCTCCCGGGACGAACTTGTGGTAGTAGTCGGCACTCTTGTACTTTCCCTCCAGATTGGCCAGCCGCTTGCGCACGGTAGACCGATCCAGGCTCACCCCGACCGCCGCCACCAGGACGTTCACCATGCTGAAGAACGCAACGAGCGAGCAGGTGGTGCTCAGGGAATCGCACCGAACCGATATCACCCGATCGGTATACCCGCAGGCGGGACAGGCCAGACTATCGGTGAGCAGATAGACCTTGAGGCCCGACTCGACCGCCAAGCGCACCAGGGTAGTGGTATCCCTGGGATAACGCGCGTTGGCGAAGGCGACCACCACATCTCCCGGGTCCGAATCCAAGAGCACATTTACCCCGTCGCCCACATCACCGGCCATGGAGTAGACGCCGGAACGCAGGAAATTGAGCGAGAAGGCGAGGTATCCGGCGGGAAAGGAGGAGGAACGGTCGCCGAGGCAATACACCCGATGGCATTCGGCGAGATCCTCCACCAATTCCTCGAGAATTTCCGGTGCCCCGCGGAAACTGTACCACAGGTTCTCCGCATCCATCTCCACGACGTTTTGCAGTAATTCTCCGAACGACTCCGCCCCTTCGTACGACCTGTCCAACCGGCCGGGTACGTCCTGTTCCAAAAGGCGGAGTACCGTCTTGCGGGCGACGGCCTGCATGTCAGCGTAACCGGAGAAACCTATGTTATTGCAGAAACGACTCACCGTCGCCTCGCTGACTTCGGCCATGCGCGCCAACTCGCCGGCCGTCGAAAGAGCCACCACCTCCTCCGAGGACATTATCACGTCGGCGAGCCGACGCTCCGATGGAGTGAGATCCCCCATCCTGTCTCTGATGACGGAAATCAGGCTGATCCTCCCCGAACTCGATCCACCACTTCGCATGCGGCACCTCCAAATAGGGCGACCCGCGATCGAGGAGGATATCGGGCCGCCGATAATAGTTTATGAGGTCTTCTTCAGTGGGGCTTTCTTTCCTTCCGGGGAAATCGGATGTGCGTCAATCGTCAATCGGCACCGAATCGATCGCGCGGCGAACCCGCGGAGTGGAACGTACCAGGTACAGGCCGACGAGTATGGTCGCGGCGCCGAGGAAACGCAGCGGCGTCCACATCTCTCGTAAGAAAACGTAACCCAGCACGCCGGCCACCACCGGCGTCAGGTTGTTGTACACCGCGGTGCGGGTACCTCCGAGCATCCTGACACCCCAGCTCCAACCCACGTAGCCCAGGGTGAGGGCGAAGCCCGCACTGTAGCCCACCGCCAGCCAGGAGGATGTCGATACGGAGGACCACTCCTGCCCCAGGAGGGTCGGCACGCTCAGGAGGGTGAAGGGAATGAACCCGAGGGTCATGGCGTAGGTCGTCACCTTGAGGGGCGAGTGATGCACGAGCAGAGGTTTGGTCATGAGGGTGTAGGTGGCCCAGCAACCGGCCCCGGCCAGGGTGAGAAGATCTCCCCTCACCGTAGTTTCGGTGAGGGCAACCACCTGTCCGGAGCCGAATATGATCAGCGCCACCCCCGCCAGGGAGGTAACCACGCCGAACCATCCCCTGGGATAAATCCGCTCCGATCGGGAGATCCCGGCGATGATCGCCACCCAGACCGGGGCTGTGGCCACCATGAAGGCGGTGTTGCCCGCCGTAGAAAGGTTGATCCCGTTGATGAAGAACAGCTGGTAGAAGGTATTGCCCACAAGTCCGGTCAGAACCAGCCAGCGGAGCTCGCGGCCATCGACCGAGAAGTCCCTCTCGGTGACGGCGAGCAGGATCCACATGAGCGTCACCGCCAGCCCGAAGCGACAGACGTTGAAGGCCATCGGGCTAAGCTCGGAAAGCGCTCCTTTGATGACGATCATGTTTCCGCCCCAGGATGCGGTTACACCTATCAGTGCCAGATCTACCAGGCCAAATCCGGGCGTATCCGCCCGCTCGAGCGACAAAGGGATCCCCCCGTTTATGTCGCGATTATATCCAGTATTTCCTCCAGAGCGGAACGCACCAGCTGACCGGAGGCGTAACCCTCTCGAAGTTCTCGGGCCTCGGCGGCCGACTCCAGACCCCTCTCGCGCAGTTCCTTTATCCGGTCGACGAGCGCCTGCGCGGGGGCCGGGCGTTCCTGCCAGTACCCGATCTCCCGGTAATCGCCGTCGGCCAGGACCACGGCCGGTATCTTGTCCACGCCCCGACCCTCCAACATGTTCTTCAGATCCGGGCTTTCATCCCTGAAGCGGTGGACGACTTCGACCGGCACCTCCACCTCGCCCTCGACTTCCTCGAAGAACTTCACCAAAGGCGGTATGTTGGCCGCCGCGTCGGGGCACCACGCCTCGGACATGACCAGTATTCGCAAGCCTCCCAATTTCTCGACCTCTCGGGCAAACACCTCAACCATGTCCTCGGGTATCACGGCGTTTTCGTAGTTGCGTCGAAAACTGCGTCCCCGATTACCCGAAGCCTCGAGGAACTCCTCGAAGGTCAAACCATCGGAAAAATATTCGCGAAGACTCAAAGTTTTCACTCTCCAATCCGGGTGTACTCTCATCCTTCCCCAACGTCGCCGTCGGAACACTCCGGTTTTTCTTCCAGGGGCAGGCTAAACCCGAAGGTGCTTCCCTTCCCCACCCGACTGTCCACGAAAACCTCGCCCCCCGCCGCCGCCACGGAGTGCTTCGCGATCGCCAATCCCAGACCGAAACCCGAGTGAGTGGAGCCCCGGCTTCCCCGGTAGAAGCGGTGAAATACCTGGGGGAGCTCGTCCACCGGTATTCCCGGCCCGGAGTCCGTGACGGTGACCACGCCGCGGCCCTCTTCGGTGCGCGCGGCTATCCTGACCTCTCCGCCCGGCGGGGAAAACTTCACGGCGTTGTCCACGTATATCCCGAGCGCGCGCAACAGCTTGCGGTAGTCCCCGCGCCAGCACTCTTCGGCGTCATAGTCGACCTCGATCTTTACCTCGCGTCCCTGGGCGTGCGAGGTAGCCGCGTCCACGGCCTCCTCGAGGAGATCTCCCACGAGAAATCGCTGGATATCCGGGACTTCTTCGCCGGACTCCAGCCGCGAGAGGGTTAGGATTTCCTCGGCGAGCCGCTGGAGCCGGTCGGTCTCGCGCAACACCCTGTCGGTCAGTTCCCCGGGATCTCCGGCACCCATGGACATCTGTTCCGCCAGCAATCGAATCGCCGTCACCGGCGTCCGTATTTGATGGGAAATGTCGGCGGTGAAGCGGCGGCGGATCTTCTCGAGACGCTGAAGTTCGCTCACGTCGGTCAACGTAAAGAGCAGGGCATCTCGGGAGGTGATCTCGGTGTCCTCCAGGCGGGCTCCCTGAACCCTCAGGTATCGCGGCTGCGGATAGCCCACCTCGACCACCGTCTCGGCGGGTTCCTCGCCCCGCCGCCACGCGTCGATATACTCCGTCAGCTCCGGAATGCGGCGGATGGCCATGCGCAATCTCTCGGGGGAGGCCGAGGATTCCAGTCCCAGGAATTCGTTGGCGTGGGCGTTGGCCATGACTATCTCGCCGTCGGTGAGCACTATGAGACCGTCGTGGACCACATCCAACAATCGATTGTCGCGACCTTCGGTGGAGCCCCGGGATTCGTTTCGCGGTCTGCGCCAAAACGACAGCAGTACCGAAGCCAGCGCCAATCCCAGCATCAAACCCAAAAGGAAGAGAGTCATTATTCGCGCACCACCAGCCGATAACCCACCCCGCGCACCGTCTCCAGGGTTACTTCGGGCGCCCATTTTCGAAGCTTCCCCCGCAGCCAATGGATGTGCACGTCGACCGTCCGGGTTTCCCCGATGTAGTCGTAGCCCCAGACTTCGTCCAGTATCCTATCCCTGGTGCAGACGGCGCCCTCATTCTTGCCGAGGAAGAGCAACAGGTTGAACAACCTGGGCGTGAGATCCATCATCTCTTCTCCGATCCGGGCGGTGTAGGATTCGGGCTCGAGGGATATCGATCCCACCCGCACTGCGTCGGTGGACTCGGGGGTGTCGGCGATCTCGCGGCGCAGGTTGGCGCGAATGCGGGCCAGGAGCACGCCGAGACTGAACGGCTTGGTCACGTAATCGTCCGCCCCCATCTCGAGGCCCGCTATGATGTCCGTCTCGGCATCGCGAGCCGTGACCATGATTATGGGCACGTTGCTCTCCCGACGGATCAGGCGGCTGACGTCCAAACCCGATACGTCGGGCAGCATGACGTCCAGGAGTACGAGATCCACGTCTTCCTCGCGGGCCATGGTGAGGCCCTCTTCGCCCGTGGCCGCCGAAAGGACGCGGTAGCCCTCCCGCTCGAGACTGGAGGACAAGGAGAAGCGTATGTTCTCCTCGTCCTCCACCACCAGAACGCTGGTCTCCCTCTGTTGCGGGTTACTCTCGGAGTACCTGTCCACTACCTATACTGCCCCTCGAATCCACCTTCTTTTTGAGGCATCTCTCGCTCTCCCGTCAGGAGATAGGCCACGGTCTCGGCGATATTGGTGGCATGATCGCCCACGCGTTCCAGGTGTCTGGCCACGAACAGGAGTGGTATGGCGCGGTGTACGCTTCTCGGGTCTTCGATCATGTAGGAGAGGAGCTCGCGGAAGATCTGCATATAGAGGGCATCGATTTCTTCATCGCGATAGTAGACGTCGGAGGCCTGATCCAGGTTTTCCTCGATGAGGGCGGTGAGGCAATCCCGCACCATCCCCTGGGCTATGGAAGCCATCCGGGGTATGTCGATGAGCGGCTTGAGCAGGGGTTCCCCCGCCATCTCCTGGGTTATCTTCGCGATATTGACCGCCAGGTCTGCGATGCGTTCCAAATCGCGGGAGATACGCATGGTACTTATGATTCGCCGCAGGTCGGAGGAAACCGGGCTAAACTTCGCTATAATCCTCTCGGCCGACTGATCCACCTCGAGGGCGGCATCGTCTATGACATCGTCTCCCTCGACTATCTCTTTGGCCAGATCGATATCCCTCTCCTTTAGGGACTGCACGGAGAGGTGCAGGGCCTTTTCCACCTGGCCGGCCAACGCGAGCGTCTCGTCGAAAAGTTCGGACAGGGCCGCGTCGAAGCCGCGCCGCGGAATCTCTTTGCCGCTGGACATGGAAATCATCCCTCTCGTATCAACCAAATCTGCCGGTTACGTAATCATCCGTACGCGTATCCTTGGCCTTGGTAAATATGACTTCCGTGGGTCCCATCTCGATCAATTCCCCACCCAGGACGAAGATGGTGTCGTCGGAGACTCGTGCCGCCTGCTGGAGATTGTGGGTGACCAATACGACGGTGACGTCCTCGCTGAGGTCGGCGATCAGGTCTTCAATTCGCGCCGTCGAAGCGGGATCCAGGGAACTGGCCGGCTCATCCATCAGGAGCACCTCCGGCTTCACCGCCAGACACCTCGCAATACAGAGGCGCTGTTGCTGTCCCCCCGAAAGGCCCAGGGCCGGTGCCTTCAGCCGATCCTTGACCTCGTCCCAAAGCGCCGCCCCCCGCAAGGCTTCCTCTACTACGCCATCCAGCTCCGTCTTCGATATTCTACCCCTGATCCTGGGCCCATAGGCGACGTTATCGTATATGGAGCGCGGGAAGGGGTTGGGCTTTTGAAATACCATGCCAACCCTTTGCCGCAGTTCGACAACGTCGCGCTCCTCGTCGAGGATGTTCTCACCACCGAAGATTATCTCTCCACAAACTCTCGCCGAGGGGACCAGATCCACCATCCGGTTAATGCACCTAAGCAGCGTAGACTTGCCCGAGCCCGAGGGCCCCATGATGGCGGTGACACGATGGCGCCCGATATCGAGGTTAATGTCGAAGAGCACTTGGGTCTCGGCGAAACTGAGATTCAGATCCCTGATCTTAATTATCGATTCAACCTGCGCCATCGATTATCCTCTCCCGTCGCGACACCGGTTCCGGTGGACCGAACTGCCAGCGGCATCGCCCGCGGCTCGAGAATCGAGATCGTCGAACGTCTCCTCATCCGACGATCGTCCCGCCGACGTCGCGTCCCGCGATACCCCGACCATCGGGCAAACCCTCTTTCCTGCCAGGTGAGCGCCGCATCCATTCATCTATCCGAACCTGCCGGTGATATAGTCCTCGGTACGCTTGTCGGCGGTGGGAGCCGTGAACATCGTCTCGGTGTCCCCGGATTCTATCAGCTCTCCGTCCAGGAAGAACGCCGTGTCGTCGGAGACCTTGGCCGCCTGCTCCATGTTATGGGTGACGATTATGATCGTCAGCTT
>JAWODQ010000015.1:0-4941 GCA_046483165.1 Bacillota bacterium
TTTCTTCGTAACGCGTCTTCTCGACGCCTCCGGCTGACGGCCGTCCAAATCCAATCACGATATATCCCTCCCCATTTTGATCGTACACCCGCGTACAGATGTCAGTCCTCGCCTTCATCGCCCAACCCGCCGGTATGCATTCCGGCCAGCTCCAATCGCTCGATATGAACCGCGCTCCAACGCCGAAGCAGGATGACCTCGAAAAGCAGGGCCACCGGCATCACCACGGCGCCGATCACGTAACCGGGAACCGTGGTAAGGGTGACGCCGAGGTGCAAGAGGATCAACAAAAGACCCAGATTGGCGAAGGCCGCCATGTTAACCCGGAAGGTATCCTCGCCCTGGATCATCAGGCCCTGATTGAAGGCCTGAACGGCCGTAAGAAGTGGCATCAAGAACATTATTCCCAGGGCGGCGTTGGCCATCCCCAGGGTGGGTGGGCGGAGTCCGATGACCCAGCCATGGTAGAGGTTCGCCAGGGGAGTGAATGCCATGACGGCCAGCACCCCGGTTAGCACCAGGCCCACGAGTCGCGAGAATCTCCGGACCACGTCGAGGGTCCTCTCATCCTTCACCAACGCCACCACCACCTGCTGCAGCATGCGGAGGTGCCCGGTAAGAACGTGCATCGTTCCCATGGCCACCGGGAAGGCGGCGAGGGATAGTTTCGCCATGTGCCCGCGGGCTATTCCCGAAAGCAAGAGCGGCCGCGCCAAAACCCAGGCAAAGCTCGTCAGTGCCAGCGGGAGGTAGAACAGGGCGAAGCCGCGGTAGGTCTTGGATCCCGCGGGTAGTTCCGCGCTATCGGGCAGTGGCCTATCCGATAGCCTTCGGTGCAGCGCCCACATTGCGGCGAGCATCTCCACTATCACACCGACCAAAAGCGTCGCGCCCCCGAGGAGAATCCCGGCCTCGGGGAGCAATCTTACCCCGAGCATTATGGTGATCAACATGGATATGAGGCGCATCAGCGTATTCCAGGTGACCACCTGGGGATGGCCGAGCTGTATCAGGATGCCCTGACAAAACCTACGAACCCCGATACTCCCGGGCCAAAGGAGTAAGAATACCATGGCCCCACGGGCAGTCTCGGCTACCTCGGCGGGATAACCCAGTACGGTGCGAAATACCAGATCATAGGTCGGCGCGTGCAACACCACCCAGGACATACCCGCGGTCAGGAAGAGATTTATGACGAGCATGGAGTTACGTACCAGCCGATAGGAGGCGGCGTCCCGAACCAGTGTGCTCGAGGCGGGAAGCAGCATGATGATCGGGGCCTCGACCAAGATTGCCGCGTAAAACGCCACTCCGTACCCCGCCAGGATCAGCTCCGGATTCTCCAACCGCGCCAGGCCGGAGTGCACTATGGGCTCACCGGCGGACATCATGATGCCGCTTAGGGCCAGGGGGATGAAAAACCACAGCACATCTTTCAGCGTAAGTCGCGGCAGCTCCATGAACCATACCTCCCGAGAAAAACCATCTCATCAAACTTCGCGGATTGCCGGCGAACACCTCCGAAAGAACCGATGGATAACGCCCCGGGAAGTGGGTAAGAGACGGGTGAAGCAAACGCACTTTGCGTCGGGGCCACGGTTGGCAACCCACCACAGCCCAAACGAAGAACGAGTTGGTCACATGACCGGTTTTGAGAGGACGAGGTGATGGTCTTGGAAGAGGATCGAAAAGAGAAGAAAGATCTCATCCGCGAGATCATTAATGAGCTGCACCAGGGTCTACCCGTGGAGGAGGCCCAGCAACGCATCGAACGCGAAGTGGGAACCATATCCTCCGCGCAGATCGCCGAGATAGAACAATCCCTGATAGAGGAGGGCATGTCGGCCAACGAGATACGGCGTTTCTGCAATGTCCACGCCCTGATGTTCGAGGCCGCACTGGGACTTGGCACCACCGGAGATCGACTGAGCGCGGAAGGTCCCGCCCATCCGGTCAACGTATTTGAGATGGAGAATAGAGAGATCGAGAAGATCACCTCCACCCTGCGGGATTTGAGCGAGGACATAGATGAATTGGGCGTCGATGAAGCCAGGAGACGCATCGCCCACACCCTGGAGGATCTCTCCGAGATCGAAGCACACTACAGCCGCAAAGAACAGGTACTGTTCCCCTACCTGGAAAAGTACGGTTTCACCGGACCCACCATGGTCATGTGGGGAAAAGATGACGAAGTTCGAGATCTTCTCAAGGCCGCCCGCGGGGGACTGGACGATATCGAGGACACCGCGGGATTGGTCGAATATGTCGAGGAGAAGCTCGCTCCCCTGGTGGATGAGGCCGAGGGAATGGTGCAAAAAGAAGAGAACATACTCTTCCCCACTTCCTTGGAGAAACTCTCCAACGTCGACTGGGCGGAAATCCTCCGCGGAAGCGACGAAGTGGGTTACGCATTTATCGATCCGCCCGAGGAGGCTGAGGAACTGGCGCGCGAGCTTCAGGGCGCCGTGGAGGAACACGCCTTCATGGGGGATGAAGAGATCGTCTTCCCCTCCGGTTCCCTAAATCCCGAAGAGCTTCTGGCGATATTCAACTGCCTACCCGTGGAGCTCACCTTCGTGGGTCCGGACGATCGCGTGAAATACTTCAGCGAGGGCCCGGAACGCATCTTCGTGAGGACGCGGGCCGTAATCGGCCGTGAAGTGAAACACTGTCATCCCCCGGGCAGCGTGGATCTGGTCGAAGAAATCCTCCGCGACTTCAAGGCGCAAAAACGCGACTCCGCAGATTTCTGGTTGGAGATTGGCACCAGGTTCATATACATCGTTTTCCACGCACTTAGAACCGAAGACGGAGAATACCTCGGGACGCTGGAGGTCGCCCAGGATGCCACCAGATTGCGTTCTTTGACCGGCCAAAGGCGCCTGCTCGACGAAGCGGAATCCCAAGAAGACTGATATCTCCTCTTCCGCCCGGGGCGACGGTTATCCACCTCGCCCCGGGCCTTTTCCGCTCCCCGGCGGCAGGAAAAGACATCCTTTGGTGGAAATGTCCCCGTACACACATCATCGACTCCGCGACGAGTCGCATGGGAGGTCGATACCCATTGCTTCTTCAGTCATGCTGCACGAGATGACCCGTCCCGCCTTCGAAGAGTACCTGGAATCGGAACCGAACCCCGTCGCCGTAATCCCGCTGGGATCAATCGAACAGCACGGCCCCCATCTACCCCTCGGGACCGACAGCCTCGCGGCCCTGGCCGCCGCGCGCGAGGTCGCCGAGCGGACAAATTCCTTCGTGGTACAGGTGTGCCTTCCCGGCTACTCACCACACCACCTGGGTTTTCGAGGCACCATAACCTTCAAGCCGGAAACCCTAACGCGCGTCATCGAAGACACCGTGGAGAGTCTCGCCCATCACGGCGTAAGGAAAGTGCTCATCGTCAACGCCCACGGAGGAAACCGCGAAATCGCCGCCACCGCCGCCCGACTTTCTGGTAGAGACGCTGGCTCGGTGGTGCTGATGCCCTCGGATGCGGCGCTGCGCGATCCCGTCGAGACGCTTCGCAAGCTGGACGTACACGCGGGTGCCGGAGAAACCGGATTGGCCCGGCTACTCTTTCCCGAACTGGTCGAGATGGAACGTGTGAAGGGTTTCGAACCGACGGCCCGCTTTCCCGAAGAGGTGGAGGCGCTGCGCGATCCCGAGGCCGAAGATCCCGCCTTGAGAACCCAGCTCATCATGGCCTACACGGGCGATTCGCACGAGTTTTCCAGCTCCGGCGTGTGGGGTTTCGCGGACCCCAACGACTCCGATGTGGAAACCGCCCGAGGGGATTGGGAGAAGCGCATAGGGTTACTCACCAAACTGGTGAAGATGTGGAAAACCATACCACAACCCTAGCACCTTCTCCTCGAGTACACGAATGCCCCGGATAGGTGTAAACTTCAAGTTGGGGTGGTCGTCCTCGCGACCACCCCGAAACGAGATCCAACGGAAGGAAGGCGAATAGTTTGGGCATTATCAGAACCGTTACGGGCGACATAGCCCCCGAAGAACTGGGCTTTTGTCAGACCCACGAACACGTTTGGTGCGATATACGAATGGGAGAACGGCATTTCCTCCGCCCCACGGTCACCAAAAGCCCCCTGGATACCATGATCTTCGACGACAAGGAACGCATGCTCGAGGAGCTCAAGGCCTACTACGAGATGGGCGGGCGCGCCCTGGTGGACGTGACCACCAACCACTGGCGTCAGGACCTCAAGACTCTCCAGGAGCTTTCAGAGGAGTCCGGAGTCAAGATAGTTGCCACCGGAGGTTTCTACACCGAATCGAGCGTGCCTCGCTGGGTCGACACACTGAGTATTCGGGAGATCACCGATAAACTGGTGGCCGAGGTTGAAGAGGGCGACGAAGACGGAGTCAAATGTGGCCTCTACAAATCCGGCATATACCGCGGTCGCATAGAGGGTCCCGAGCTCAAGGGTCTTCGAGCCGTGGCCCGGGCTATCCAGGAGACCGGTGCCGCCATGACCACCCATACCACCGGAGTGCGCCGTTACGAAGTCCCCGGCGGTACCATGGGCATCCAACACCTCAAGATCTTCAAAGAAGAGGGTACTCCCGCCCACAGGCTGATCGTCGGGCACGTGGACGAGCGTCCCAACGTGAACGTCCTGAGTTCCCTGGCCGACGAGGGCTGTTTCATCCAGTTCGACGTCATAGGTAAGAAGCACTGGCTTTTGGAGGAGACCAGGGCTCAGTTGATCGCCGAGTTGAAGAGGCGAGGCCACCTGGACAAGATCCTCCTGGGTACGGACCGCTGCCGCAAGGTAGAGCTTTACAAGGATCTCGGCGGATTGGGTTACACCTATCTCTTCGAGCATTTCTTCGGCGTTCTCAAGGAGTATGGTGGCATAACGGACGCGGAGATAAAGAATATCATGGAGGACAACCCCGCCCGGGCCCTGACCCTGGTCC
>JAWODQ010000046.1:0-4778 GCA_046483165.1 Bacillota bacterium
CCGATCCGGTCGCACAGTCCGTAACCACCGCCATGGCCGACATGGGCTGTCAGCCCGAGAACGTCCGCACAGCACGCAAGTACACCCTCACCGGAAATATCTCCGACGAGGATATCCAAAGTATCACCGGCAAAGTCCTGGCCAACGATTGCATTGAGGACGTCATCATCGGCGACGAGGCTGAACCGCCCAGCCCTCACCTCAAGCCTTACGAGCTTGACCTGCAGAGCTGGTCTATCCGAGAGCTGGACGATGAGGGGCTGAAAAAGCTCAGCAAGGAAAAGGACCTGTTCCTCTCGCTGGTGGAAATGCAGAAGGTCCGGCAATATTACGAAGATAGACGGGGAAGTCCCCACACCAACAGGGCGCCACCGCCCAGCCCGGCCAGGAGGACCGAAACCACACCGATGGCGTCGACGAGTGGCCCTCCGGCGGAAGATCCCAAAGTAAACCACCCGGCTATCGCGATAACTATTGCCCCGGCGGCAGTTGCGACTACGTCGTCCAAAGCTACCGTGGAGCGCAGGAGGCGGGTCAACTTACCGCGGGGAGTGTATTGATGCAGCACCATCATGACAGTGGCCGCCGCCGTGGGGGTCGCCGTGGCACCGAGTATCAGGGAGACGATGGGCGAGCGGGTGAGGAGATAACAGCCGGCCGTCACCGCTACAAAGGTGGTGGTTCCCTCCCCGACGGCCAGCATCAGGGGAGTTCGTCCCTCCGCCCGAAGCCTGGCCAGCTCCAGTTCCCTTCCGATCATGAATAGGGTGAAAGTCGAGACTCCGGCGGTTATGGGCACCAGCTCGTCGAGAAGGTGGGGACCGATGATTCCGATCCCGAGAGGACCCAGGCCCAAACCGACCAGCAAATAGGCTCCCACCACCGGCACTCCCCACCGCGAAGCCAGCCAGCGGACGACCATGCCCGCACCACCGATGAAAGCGAGCAGCAAGGGTATGTTGTGGGCCACGGCGGAGGCTCCTCCGGCGGTGCTGCCCATCAAGGTCAGACTCGGTAGCGAGATCAACTGCCGCAATCCTCCAGCTTGTCGTTGCATCCTCCCCAGGCTGCGCTCACTGGCAGAGCCAGCATCATACCGCTACCCTCCTCGGAGAAATCATCCATAATCTCGAGGATAGCCTCCTGGGTGCGAGCCAGGATGGTTTCATCCCGGATCAAAGTGAACAGTGTGTGATTGTGAGTCCGCAAACCTTCTTCGAGATGCCTGAGACCTCCGAATAGTGGCAAAGAACCGGAGAGTGTTCTGCCCATTCCCGTCGTTTCGATTACGGTTGCCCCGCCCGCCCCTGCTTTCCGGAGAGCGCCGAGTATCGAACCGAGATCGTCTCGCCGGTTGATGATTACCAACAGCAGGTGTGCACTCATGTGATTCCCCTCCTTGGTTAGAATTCTTGCTTCAGCCGGCGTGTTCCGCGATGGATTCGTTGGCTTCTCCGGCTTTCCTGAGGGCGAAATGTGCCATCGGAAAGCCGATGATGGTGAATATGGCCGACGAGGCGAGGATGACGGCTCCGGTCACTTCCTGCAGCTCGGGGAAATGGGTTCCCACGAGGGCCACGAGGCCGATATTGATCCCGGCCTGAGGAAGCAGAGTCGGCCACAGGTACCTGCCCACGGTCGCGGGTGCCTCGGTCACCGCTGCCCCCACGCCCGCTCCGACTGCCTTTCCCAATCCCCTGGTGAATGTATAGGTGAGGGTCAAGGGAGCCATTGCCCCGAGGATGGCCGGGTTCAGCGAAGCTCCTATTCCACCAAACAGTATTACGTGTAACGGCGCCATGACCTCGTCGAGGCTGTGCAGCAATTCGGCGACATAGGGGTAGCTATTTACCACCGTCGCTCCCAGAGTCAAACAGGTCAATAGGGGGGAAGTATGCCAAAGATGCGACAACCCCGACGCCAAAAAGACCGACGTGAGTGAGGCCCCGAGAGCGAAGCCGTGACTGGGTGCTCGCCGCAGGATACGGGCGAGCGCCAGACCGAAGAAGAGACCCATTAGAAGGGATCCCACGATCTCGATCAACGGTACGATGATGATTTCGCCCGGGACCAACCTGCCGCCGGCGGCCAATACGGCGACGGGAATCAGCAGCGCGAAAAGGATTATCCCAATGGCGTCGTCTAAGGCCACGACTCCGAGGCAGGTTCGAGTTACGGGGCCGGAGGATCCGAGTCCTCGAATTACCAGGAGTACCTCGGCCGGAGAAGTAGCCGTCGCCATGGCTCCCAGCAACAGGGATAGCGGGAGAGATCTCGATATCGCAAATACGCCCACCGTCACCAGGATCACAGTTGCTATTGACTGTATTAGGGCGATGGGAACTATTCCCGTTTCGATACGCTTGATGGCCGCAAGGTCCAGCTCGAGACCTATGGTGAAGGCGATGAATCCCAATGCGAGTTCTTCTACGAAATGCATTTCGGCGATGGCGGGGCCATCTATCAATCCCAAAACGCGCGGACCCAGCAGAAATCCCATTAGTAGGTAGCCCGTTACTTCGGGAAGGCCGAAGCGATGAAGGAACTTTGCACCGATGAGTCCGGCTATTACTAAAAAGCCTAGCTGAGCCGCATAATCCAAAAAACCCGCCTCCGTATTTATAGATCTACGGGGCGCCGCGAATCCCACCCCATTTGAGGATAGGCTTCGATGCTCGGTCAGTCAATCGATAGCCATTAGGCGAGTGTTGCGATTCCATCGGGTCGATCCAATCGAACGGTGAGGGGGTGAAGGGGGGATGTCGGGTATAGCCGGATAAGAGTCATTTCATTACGGCGAAGCCGATGGCGAGTGTCGCGATTACCGCGATCAGGACTTTCCCCCAGCCGGCCAACACCATAAGTGTACCGTAGCTCAAAATCACCGCTACGGCGGAGTATTTCAAAATGGCCAGGTAGAATTCGGTGAGTTCTACGTCGCTGCGAAATTGGATGCCGCGCCGCAGTAGCATATAGGCCTCATTGGGATCGAAAAACGTATAGATTTCCAGGCCGATCAGTGCCAGAGAAACCAGGTAAAGGAGAATGCCGATGCCCAAACGCCTACTCTCTGTGCGAGGTGTGATCGAGGGGTCCGACTCCGGCACGTCGCCGGGACCCCTGGGAGGGGTTACGGCTTCGGCGGAGTCGCAGTTGAAGCTCGAGAACGCAGCGGTGACGGCCAGTGCCATAATGAAGATGGTAATTGACGTGCGAATGGAAACAAACCGGCGCATCGGTGGATCGTCCCTCCTTTTCATCCACGGATTGCGGGGCTGTAGACCTCACCCCCATGGTGTTATCCGGGAGTTTACTCTGTCAAATCTCGGCTTTGATGAAGAAGCAGTCGCCCATCTCCCGGCTCGAAGTCGCCCCGGAGTACATGACGCCCACCGCCGCCAGGGAGTGTTTCGGGGAAAAGCCGATTTGCCTTGCGCGGACGGGGATAATAGTGGTAGGTTAACGTGCGGATTCGGGCCTCGCGATCTGTCTTGCACGCACCCATTCGGTGTGCTATATTATAGGACGCGTCGCGTTGGATCCCATTCCCAAACGCTGGCGTAGCTCAATCGGTAGAGCGGCTGATTTGTAATCAGCAGGCTGTCGGTTCAAGTCCGTCCGCCAGCTCACAGTGAAGATAGAGGAGAGGTACCGAAGCGGCCAAACGGGGCAGACTGTAAATCTGCTGGCTCAGCCTTCGCTGGTTCGAATCCAGCCCTCTCCACATAAAAACCGCGGGGTGGAGCAGTCAGGAAGCTCGTCGGGCTCATAACCCGGAGGTCGCTGGTTCGAATCCAGCCCCCGCAACCAAGTTTCTATTTTCGATGTTTCGCTGACGTAGCTCAGTGGTAGAGCGCGTCCTTGGTAAGGACGAGGTCACGGGTTCAATCCCCGTCGTCAGCTCCAGGCTTATCGCGGGGTGGAGCAGTCAGGAAGCTCGTCGGGCTCATAACCCGGAGGTCGCTGGTTCGAATCCAGCCCCCGCAACCAAATTGAATTGCGCTGGGGAGGTGCTACGGCACCTCCTTAAGTGTGAGAATGGATCGAGGGTGAACTCGAGTTCTCTCCGAAGAGCAGGTGCTTCTTGCGACACATATCGGCGCCATGTAAAATATAAGCGATTTTTGCGACGGTGATTATACGATCTCTGTTGGGGGGTTGGAGTCCTAGATGGCCAAGCAGAAGTTTGAGCGCAGTAAGACTCACGTAAATGTAGGTACGATAGGTCACGTTGATCACGGTAAGACGACGTTGACGGCAGCGATGACGTTATTGTTGTCGAAGCGTGGTTACGCGGATTACATTCCGTTTGATGAGATAGACAAGGCTCCTGAGGAGCGTGATCGTGGTATAACGATCGCGACGGCGCACGTGGAGTACGAGACGGACAATCGTCATTACGCCCACGTTGACTGTCCGGGTCACGCGGACTACATCAAGAACATGATCACCGGTGCCGCCCAGATGGACGGTGCGATATTGGTAGTTTCGGCTGCGGACGGCCCGATGCCGCAGACTCGGGAGCACATATTGTTGGCTCGTCAGGTAAACGTTCCCGCTATCGTGGTGTTTTTGAACAAGGCGGACATGGTTGACGATCCCGAGTTGATCGAGTTGGTTGAGTTGGAAGTTCGGGAGTTGTTAAACGAGTACGAGTTTCCCGGTGATGACATTCCGGTCATAGTTGGTTCGGCTTTGAAGGCGTTGGAGTGCGGATGTGGCGAGGAGGACTGCGAGTGGTGCGGTCCGATCCAGGAGTTGTTGGATGCCGTAGACGA
>JAWODQ010000051.1:0-15357 GCA_046483165.1 Bacillota bacterium
TTTTAGGACCACGGACGTGACGGGTGACATAACGTTGCCCGATGGGGTAGAGATGGTAATGCCGGGCGACAACATCGAGATGGGTGTGCGGTTGATCACTCCCATAGCGATCGAGGAGGGCGTTCGCTTCGCGATTCGCGAGGGTGGACGTACCGTCGGTGCCGGCGTAGTCGCTTCCATAGTGGAATAACGAGGGCCTGCACAGTTTTGACAGCGGCCAGCTCGTGTGATACAGTTGGTCAGTCTGACCATAGAGGTTTCGTCCGGGCGATCGCTTCGATCGCCCGGTGCGTCGGAAACAAAGGGAGGAGTCGGTGCTATGCGGGTCATAATCAGCCTTGAGTGCACCGAGTGCAAGGAAAGAAACTATAGTACCACCAAGAATCGGCGGAACACGGGTGACCGGCTCGAGCTTAAGAAGTACTGTAGCCGGTGCGGAACGCATACGGTGCACCGCGAAACCCGCTGAGCGGCATCTTGTCTGGACCGCAGGTGGGTAGTATCATGGAGATTGGCGATGCTGGAGTGTGCGCAGGCCCGTAGCTCTAATTGGCAGAGCAGCGGACTCCAAATCCGCGGGTTGGGGGTTCGAATCCCTCCGGGCCTGCCATTTTCCTTTGCGCCCTCCGTCAATACGCTGGCCGCAGGTATAGTGTCAGCCCGTGGGAGTGAGCTCCTTGAGTCTATTTAGGAGAATTGGTAAGTTTCTTCGCGACGTACGTGCCGAGCTGCGAAAGGTAGTCTGGCCCGGACGCCGCCAGACGACCGTGTACACCGCTGTAGTCTTGGTGTCGGTCGGTATAGTGGCCGGAATCATATGGGCCGCGGACACCAGCTTCGGTGGGATAATAAGGTTCATTATCGCGCAATGAGGAGGTGAGAGGTTTCCCCAATTGGGGAATCCTCGGTGGAATGACTACATCCGGTGAAAATGCGGAAATGTCCGAGCCCCGCAAAGAGCGGGAACCGGGTGAGTGGTATGTCATCCACACTTACTCCGGGCAGGAAAACTCAGTCAGAGAACGCCTCCTGAAGCGTATAGAGTCGATGGGACTCGACGATCAGGTTTACGAGGTTTTGGTTCCCACCGACGAGCGCATTCAGGTTAAGGATGGGAAACGCACTACGGTGGAAGAGAGAGTGTTTCCCGGCTATGCGCTGGTTAGGATGCGAATGACCGAGCAATCCTGGCACGCGGTTCGGTATACCCCGGGAGTTACGGGTTTTGTAAGCTCGGGAACTACGCCGGTTCCCCTTGAAGATGCCGAAGTCGACGCCATACAGAACCGTATGGCGGAAGAGAAACCGCGGCCGAGAATTGATCTCGAGATCGGCGAAAATGTAAGGGTTGTATCCGGTCCCTTCGATGGATTTATGGGAACCGTGAATGAGATAGATGCGCGCCAGGGTAAAGTTCACGTCATGGTTAACATGTTCGGACGCGAGACGCCGGTCGAACTGGACTTCACCCAGGTAGAAAAGGTTTGATCGGCGGCGAGGCCGCGCGGGGAGGATTGGGACGACTATGGCCAAGCGAGTAGAAGCGATAATCAAACTTCAGATTCCGGCGGGTAAGGCCACTCCGGCACCTCCGGTGGGGCCGGCATTGGGTCAGCACGGCGTAGATATCATGTCCTTTGTGAAGGAATTCAACGCCAGGACGGCTGACCAGGCCGGAACGATAATACCCGTAGAGTTGACCGTGTATGCCGATCGCTCTTTCGAATTCATAACCAAGACTCCCCCCGCCGCAGTTTTGCTGCGTGAGGCGGCGGGTATCGAAAAGGGAGCGGGTAATTCCAAGGAAGAAGTGGCCGGTAGAGTAACCCGGGATCAGTTGCGCGAGATCGCCGAGATGAAGATGGAAGATCTCAACGCCGCTTCCGTGGATGCGGCCATGCGCGTGATCGCCGGTACCGCTCGAAGTATGGGGATTATCGTAGAGAGATAAGTTTTTGTGTGGGAGGATAGTATCCGTCAGCACCACAGGGAGGATTGAGAGAAATATGGCACCTCGAAGCAAGACTTACGAAGAAGCACGCAAAAAGATTGACCGAGAACATCTGTATTCGCCCGCCGAGGCCGTTCGGCTCGTTAAAGAGACGGCCCGCGCGAAGTTCGACGAGAGCGTCGAATGCCACATCCGACTCGGGGTGGACCCCCGCCACGCGGATCAGGTAGTCCGTGGATCTACCGTTTTGCCCCACGGGACCGGTAGGGAAGTCAGGGTTGTGGTGTTCGCTCAGGGCGAGAAGGCCGAAGAGGCCAGAGAAGCCGGCGCCGACGAAGTGGGTGGCCAGGAATTGGCCGAAAAGGTGGAGGGTGGCTGGCTCGACTTCGATGTCGCCATCGCCGCTCCGGATATGATGCCCGTTGTCGGACGCCTGGGTAGAGTCCTCGGTCCCCGCGGTATGATGCCGAACCCGAAGTCGGGTACGGTTACCGACGATATTGGTCAGGCCGTGCGAGAGACCAAGGCCGGTAAAGTGGAATACCGCACCGACAGACAGGGTAACGTGCACGTCCCGATAGGAAAGGTGTCTTTCGAGGAGAAACAGCTTTTGGAGAATCTCCTCGCGCTCACCGATACCTTGCAGAAAGCGAGGCCCCCGGGAGCCAAAGGCCGCTATTTCCTCGGTATAACCCTGGCCAGTACGATGGGTCCCGGAATCAAGGTGAACCCCCAGGAGGCCGTACCGGGTCTCTAAGGTTCAATATAATACTGCCCTGCCAGAGACAGTAGGTACCGAAGGTATAATGACGAGCGATCGTCGCCTACCGAGGCAGTCGGTCACGATCTCCGGATGCAGTCCATCCGAGACGGAGTCATCGCGCCCGCTGCCCAAGCAGCGGGCTTTCGGTTCAGCAGGGCCGCGAAATGGAGGTGAGGCAAAAAAATATGGTTCGACCGGAAAAAGTACGGGAAGTAGAACTCCTCACTGAAAAGTTATCTCAGGCGACCGCCGTAGTCTTCGTAGATTTCCGGGGGCTAAACGTCGCTCAGGCGCAGGATTTGCGGAACAGATTCAGAGAAGCGGATGTCGAGTATCGCGTCGTGAAGAATACCCTCCTGGGTTTCGCGGCCGAGGCGGCTGGTCTCGAGGGACTGGACGGTATACTCGAGGGCCCGACCGCCATCGCACTAACCTACGATGATGTCACGGCACCGGCGTCGGAGATCAAGAAGTTTTCCAACGAGACGGGGCTCTTGAACGTCAAGGGTGGCATCCTCGAGGGGACATTCGTCAATCCCGACGAGGTTAAGCGTCTCGCGGATCTTCCGTCTCGCGAGGAACTGCTGGCTCAGATTGCGCGTTGTTTCGCCGCCCCGATGGTTCGCTTCGCCAGCGTCGCCCAGGCACCGATGCGCGATTTGACTTACGTGGTTGCCGAAATAGAAAGACAGAAGGCCGGATAATTCGCGGCCGATTCACATACGGAAAGGGAGAGTGAATTTGTATGGCTTCTAAGGTTGAGCAGGTTCTCGAAATTGTTCGAGATATGAAGGTAACGGAATTGTCAGAGCTGGTATCCGCTTTCGAAGAGGAGTTTGAAGTTTCCGCCGCGGCACCCGTGGCCGCCGTCGCCGGTGCTGGAGCGGCCGAGGCCGGAGCCGCCGAGGCAGAGGAAGAGCAGACCGAATTTGATGTAGTACTTACCAGTGCCGGGGATAAGAAGATCCCTGTCATCAAGGTCGTGCGCGAGATCACCGGTCTCGGCCTCAAAGAGGCGAAGGCGCTCGTCGATGAATCCGGAGAAGACGGAAGCGCCGTCAAGGAGGGGGTCACTGCCGAAGAGGCGGAGGATCTCAAGAAACAGCTCGAAGAGGTCGGTGCCAGCGTAGAGGTTCGCTAAACGGTGGCGAAGCTCGTGGATATCACCTCGAACTAAAGTGCGACGAGGCGGTCCCGGTATCCCCGGGACCGGTTCGTTACTTGACCGGACCCAGCCCGTATGCTAAAATTTTAGGTTGCTATTGTATGCGTATGTCGGAGTGCGAAATTCTTCGACGGGATTCAATCGAAGACGATATTGTCGATGTGCGCCATGTCGGAGTCGTTCTTAACCGGGAAGTCGGAATCCGACTTCCTGAGGCAGACCAGACGAGTTTTTTCTTTCGATAGCTTTTACGACGTAGGCAAAGCCGAAAAGGAGTGAAAGCTGCATGGCCCAGCCGCATCAGGTCGGCGTGAACGCAAGGCGGTCCTACTCCCGACTGGACGAACCCATGGAGATGCCGGATCTGGTAGAACTCCAGCGTCAATCCTATGATTGGTTCGTAAACACGGGTCTGAGAGAGATCTTCGACGACGTTTCACCCATCGAAGACTTCACCGGCAATTTGGTCCTAGAATTCGGGGAATATTCCCTGGGCGAACCCAAGTACGACGTCGACCAATGCAAGGAGCGCGACGTAACCTACGCAGCCCCATTGCGCGTCCGGGCGCGCCTCATCAACAAGGAGACTCGGGAAATAAAGGAACAAGAAGTATTCATGGGAGATTTACCTCTCATGACGGATCGAGGAACCTTCATAATCAACGGCGCGGAGCGCGTCGTGGTGAGCCAGCTGATCAGATCTCCCGGAGTTTACTATTTCAGGGAGTTCGATAATTCGGGTCGTACCATTTACACTGCAAAATTTATCCCTAACCGGGGCGCGTGGCTCGAAATGGATTGTACCGCCGCTCGTGTCCTACGCGTGCGCATCGACCGCAACCGAAAGATCCCAATAACCGTTTTGGTGAGGGCTCTCGGCAATCCGAACGACGCCGACGTAATGAATATCCTCGGGGATACAGAGGTCGTACACAACACGCTCGAAAAGGACTCCACCGAGGATCAGGAGGAGGCACTTCTCGAGATCTATAAGCGGTTGCGTCCGGGAGAGCCTCCGACGGAACAGAACGCCCGGGAGCTCCTCGAGAGCATGCTTTTCGATCCCCATCGGTACGATTTGGCCGCGGTGGGCCGCTACAAGCTCAACCGGAAGCTGAATATTCGCCATCGCATCGCAGATCGCATCGCCGCCGAAAGAATCGCCGATCCCGAGACAGGGGAGGTACTGATTTCGGCCGGCGAGAGGATTACGCGCAAAAAGGCCGGCGATATCGTCAAGGCCGGCGTCAGCCGCGCAGTGGTGGAAGATGACGAAGGCAATCCGGTGGTGGTTTACGGAAACGGAAGCCCCTCGATGGATACCCGGAGCCTCGTCCCCGACGATGTGTTCGCATCGCTCAATTACCTCGTTACTCTGTTCAGCGGTGTCGGGTTCGTGGACGATCAGGACCATTTGGGTAACCGACGTCTGCGCACCGTGGGAGAGCTCCTGCAGAACCAATTCCGCACGGGTCTCGTGCGAATGGAGCGCGTGGTAAGGGAACGAATGACCATCCAGGATGCCGACGTAGTTACTCCACAGGATCTCGTCAACATTCGTCCCGTGGTGGCCTCCATAAAGGAATTCTTCGGTTCGAGTCAGTTGTCGCAGTTTATGGATCAGACCAATCCGCTGTCCGAGGTCACCCACAAGCGCCGCTTGAGCGCTCTGGGTCCGGGCGGCCTTACGCGAGACCGTGCGGGTTTCGACGTCAGAGACGTGCATCACTCGCACTATGGCCGGATGTGCCCTATCGAGACCCCGGAAGGCCCCAATATCGGCGTCATCAGTAACCTCAGTACCTATGCCCGCGTGAACGAGTATGGATTCATGGAGACGCCCTACCGCCGCGTTGACGATGGTAGAGTAACGGATGACATTTTTTATCTGACGGCCGACGAAGAAGATGAGGCCGTGGTCGCCGAGGCCAACAGCGGTCGTGACGAGGAAGGTCTTCTCGAGGAGCGGGTGACCGCTCGGTATCGAGGAGACGTTCGCGTCGTGCCTCGGGAAGAGGTCGATTATATCGACGTATCCCCGAAGCAGGTGGTGAGTGTCGCCACAGCTCTCATACCGTTTTTGGAGACCGACGACCCCAGTCGCGCGTTGATGGGTGCAAACATGCAGCGACAGGCGGTACCTCTGGTGAACCCCGAATCTCCGCTGGTGGGTACCGGTGTTGAATCCCGGGTCGCCTACGATTCAGGGGTCATGACCATCGCCAAAGCGGCGGGCGACGTGGAACGCGCCACCGCCGATAGAATTACCATCAAACGAGATGACGGGGAACGTGACGAATATAGGCTCGAGAAATTCGAGCGCTCCAACCAGGGGACCTGCTTCAATCAACGCGTCAGGGTTCGCCGGGGAGATCGGGTCCAGGAGGGAGATCTTCTGGCCGACGGTCCGTCGACGGATGATGGAGAACTGGCTCTCGGGCGCAACGTACTCGTGGCTTTCATGTCCTGGGAAGGCTATAACTACGAGGATGCCATCCTCGTCAGTGAACGTCTGGTTAAGGATGACGTATACAGTTCCATACACATCGAAGAATACGAGGCCGAGGCTCGCGACACCAAGCTGGGTCCCGAAGAGATCACCCGCGACATTCCCAACGTCGGCGAAGACGTGCTGGCAGATCTCGATGAGACCGGCGTTATCCGGGTCGGAGCCGAGGTTCGTTCCGGCGATATCCTCGTCGGCAAAGTTACTCCCAAGGGAGAAACGGAACTTACCGCCGAAGAGCGATTGCTTCGCGCCATATTCGGCGAGAAGGCCCGTGAAGTTCGAGATACTTCCCTCAAGATTCCCCACGGAGAAGGTGGCGTAGTTGTAGACGTCAAGGTCTTCTCCCGGGAAAACGGTGACGAGCTTTCCCCCGGCGTAAACCGCCTGGTGAGGGTTTACGTCGCCGAGCGCCGCAAGATATCTGAAGGCGACAAGATGGCGGGACGTCACGGAAACAAAGGTGTCATCGCCACCATAGTCCCCGAGGAAGATATGCCCTTCCTTCCCGACGGTAGACCGGTGGATATTCTCCTGAACCCGCTGGGAGTCCCGTCCCGGATGAATATCGGGCAGATACTGGAAACTCACCTGGGTTGGGCGGCTCACACGTTGGGGTGGAAGATCGCCAGTCCCGTTTTCGACGGCGCCGGCGAAGACGACATAATTAGTGCTCTGCGCGAAGCCAATCTTCCCGAAAGTGGGAAGGTCGAATTGCGCGACGGCCGGACTGGCCAGGCCTTCGACAATCTCATAACCGTCGGATACATCTATATGCTGAAACTGCACCATCTGGTGGATGACAAGATACACGCTCGCTCGACGGGTCCCTACTCGCTGGTGACCCAACAACCCCTCGGCGGCAAGGCGCAAATGGGTGGTCAGCGATTCGGAGAGATGGAGGTTTGGGCCCTCGAAGCTTACGGAGCGGCCTACACTCTCCAGGAGATGCTCACCGTCAAGTCCGACGACACGCAGGGGCGGGTTAAGGCCTACGAGGCGATTGTCAAAGGAGAGACGGTTCCCGAACCCGGAGTGCCGGAGTCGTTTAAGGTGTTGGTCAAGGAAATGCAAAGTCTCGGTTTGAACGTCGAGATTCTCTCGGACGATGAAATCGAGGATGCCGGTGCACTTCCCGAGGAAGAGGAAGACATCGAGGGTCTGGCGAGAGAACTGGATCTCGATACCGGGGAAGAGGAAGAGTTCGACGAGCGACGCGAAGTAGGATCCGGGGGTGACGAGTGATGGCCGCCGTAAAGAATTTCCGCGAGAACCAGGATCACGAAGCGACCTATGAAGTGAATCGTTTCGATTCCCTGAGAATAAGCCTGGCTTCCCCGGAGCGTATACGCGCCTGGTCACACGGTGAGGTCAAAAAACCCGAAACGATCAACTATCGCACACTCAAACCGGAACGCGATGGTTTGTTCTGCGAAAAGATCTTCGGTCCCACCAAAGACTGGGAATGCCGTTGCGGGAAATACAAGAGAATTCGCTACAAGGGGATCGTCTGCGAGCGCTGCGGTGTTGAAGTAACCCTATCCAAGGTTCGTCGCGAGCGCATGGGGCACATCGAGCTCGCCGCTCCCGTATCCCACATCTGGTACTTCAAGGGAATCCCGAGTAGACTCGGTCTCTTAATGGATATGTCGCCGCGAGATCTGGAGAAAGTGCTTTATTTCGCGGCCTACGTCGTCATTGATCCCGGCGAAACCAGCCTGTTGGACCGGCAGATACTCTCCGAGAGCGAGTACCGCGACGCGCGGGACAGGTTCGGTCAGCAGTTCCGTGCCGGTATGGGCGCGGAGGCCGTCAAAGAGTTGCTTTCCGAACTGGACCTCGAGGAGATGTCCGATGACCTTCGAGAAGAGATCAAAGAAGCATCCAGTCAGAAGCGAGTACGAGCCGTGCGTCGGCTGGAAGTGGTGGAGGCATTCCGGCGTTCGGGCAATCATCCATCTTGGATGATTCTCGAGGTGGTTCCGGTCATTCCTCCGGAGCTTCGACCGATGGTGCAGTTGGACGGCGGTCGTTTCGCGACATCGGACCTCAACGATTTGTATCGAAGGGTCATCAATCGCAACAATCGCCTGAAGCGGCTACTCGATTTGGGAGCGCCCGACATAATCGTCCGTAACGAGAAACGCATGTTGCAGGAGGCCGTCGACGCCCTCATCGATAACGGGCGCCGAGGCCGGCCGGTTACGGGACCCGGTAATAGGCCACTCAAGAGCTTGAGCGACCTGCTGAAGGGTAAGCAGGGTCGGTTCCGTCAGAACCTGCTCGGCAAGAGAGTCGACTACTCCGGACGTTCCGTCATCGTGGTCGGGCCCGAGCTGAAACTCAACCAGTGCGGTCTGCCCAAAGAGATGGCGTTGGAGTTGTTCAAGCCCTTTGTAATGAAGGAATTGGTGGCGCGTGAGCTGACGCAGAATATCAAGAGCGCAAAGCGTATGGTGGATCGTGGTCGCGAGGAAGTGTGGGATGTACTGGCGGACGTCATCCGGGAACATCCCGTGATGCTCAACCGCGCCCCCACGCTCCATAGGCTGGGAATCCAGGCCTTCGAGCCGGTGTTGGTCGAAGGTAAGGCGATCAAGATTCATCCCCTGGTGTGTACGGCTTACAATGCGGACTTCGACGGAGACCAGATGGCGGTACACGTTCCGCTGTCCGCGGAAGCGCAGTCGGAAGCTCGCATTCTGATGATGGCCTCCGATCATATGCTGAATCCCAAGGATGGTCGCCCGGTCGCCACACCGACACTCGATATGATTTTCGGCATCTACTATCTGACGGTATCGCCGGTGGAACTCGACACGATTGATCCGCACGAAATACCGACATTTACCTCGGTCGATGAGATGACCATGGCTATGGAGAACGGTTATATAGAATTGCACGATGCGATCAGAATTCGCGTCAAGGGTGCCGCGCACATTACCACCCCCGGCAGGGTGATACTGAACGAGGCCTTCCCCGCAGACATGCCGTTCGTAAACGAGCGCGTGGATAGCAGGAATCTCGGCGACCTGGTCGCGGAGTCCTATCGCCGATTCGGCGTTCACCCTACCTCGGAGATGCTGGATGCTTTGAAGTATCTCGGCTTCACCTACGCCACGCGGGCCGGTTTGACCATCGCGGTCTCCGACATCGAGGTGCCGGTCGAAAAGGGCCCCATCCTCGAGGATGCGCAATCGCGCGTCGATGAAGTCGCTGAACAGTTCAAACAGGGTTTGCTCAGCGAAGACGAACGGTACGAGAGGATCATAGAGATATGGACGAACGCGAAGGACACTCTGACCGGTCGCCTGATGCAGAACATGGCGCGGGACAACCCCGTCTACATGATGGCGGAATCCGGTGCTCGAGGTAACGAGCAGCAGATAGTTCAGATGGCGGGTATGCGTGGTCTCATGGCGGATCCGAGTGGTCGCACCATCGAGCAGCCGGTGCGTTCCAACTTCCGCGAAGGCCTCAGCGTTATCGAGTATTTCACGTCGACCCACGGAACCCGCAAGGGCCTGGCGGACACCGCCCTCAGGACCGCCCAATCCGGCTACCTGACTCGCAGGCTCGTTGACGTAAATCAGGACGTCATGGTGAGAGAGAAGGACTGCGGAACCGACGATTACGTCTTGATCGACGCCATCTACGACGGCAACGAAGTGATCGAAAGCCTGGCCGACCGCGTGCGCGGTCGTCTGGCGGCCCGCGACATCATAAATCCCCGCGACGACTCCGTCGTGGTGGGCAAGAACGAGATCGTCGACGAGGATGCCGCGCCCGTCATCGAAAAACTCAAAGCAGAATACGGTGATGATTTCGAAGTCCCGATGCGGTCCGTATTGACCTGCGATACCCCCCACGGCGTGTGTTCTCGCTGCTACGGCCGCGATCTGGCCACGCTCCGGCTGGTGGATGTCGGGGAGGCGGTCGGAATAATAGCCGCCGAGTCCATCGGCGAGCCGGGAACGCAGATGACGATGCGAACCTTCCACACCGGTGGTATCGCCGGAGACGACATCACGCAGGGTCTGCCGCGAGTGGAAGAGTTGTTCGAAGGTCGTAACCCCAAGGTGGCGGCGCTGCTCGCGGATCGAGATGGTACCATAAGTTTCGATACCACTCGTAGCGGCAAACGTTCCATAGTGATCACGGACGAAGAGGGCAATTCCGGTAGACAGACTGTACCCGAGGGGTTGCCCATCACCGTCTCTGAGGATGAGAAAGTGAAGGCCGGACAACCGATCACCGACGGAGTTATCAATCCTCACGACCTCCTGAAGATCAAGGGGCCGGAATCCGTTTACCAACACCTGTTGGCGGAAGTCCAGCGGGTATACCGGATGCAGGGTGTAGTCATTGACGACAAACACATCGAGGTCGTCATTCGACAGATGCTTCGGAAAGTCCGCGTGATCAATTCGGGCGATACCGATCTCCTGCCGGGCAGCCAGATCGAGTTGCCCAGGCTCGAGGCGGCCAACTCCGAAGTAGAGAAGGATGGCGGCGAACCCGCCACGGCGGAGCCGGTGCTCCTGGGCATAACCAAGGCTTCTCTGGCCACGGATTCCTTCCTGTCGGCGGCTTCGTTCCAGGAGACCACGAGAGTCCTGACGCAGGCCGCTACGGAGGGTTCTCAGGATTACCTGCGAGGCCTCAAGGAGAATGTCATCATCGGCAAACTGATTCCGGCGGGAACCGGAATGCAGAGATACAACGAGATAGGTATAGCGCCCGTATGGGATGGCATCTCCGAGGATGAACTCGACGAAGAGGCGGCCGCCGACTCCGAGAATTGAACGATTCTTTCTCGTTGACACGGTATAGGTGCGTTGCTATAATCCGAGGGTGTCTGCGCTCGGTCGCCGAGACCGACGGCCGAGCGCTCAGGAAGCATTGGAGGCGAATAGATGTCCTTGGAAGAACTCAGGGAAGCACCGAGAAAGACGATAGGAACGAAGCAAACCCGCAAGGCCCTGGAGAAAGATGAGGTCGCCACGTTATTTGTGGCTCGGGATGCCGAGGACCACATCATCGAACCGGTGATCGAACTGGGAGAACGACAGGATATCGAAATCGCTTTTGTAGATACGATGACGAAGTTGGGGAAGGCCTGCGGGATTTCCGTAGGCGCCGCGGTAGCCGCGATTCTGCGCTAAAGGATCGCTCGAGATCCCGGGGCCGTAACTTTTGGCCCCCTCCGAACGAGGGTGATGGTAGGCGGTTGGTTAGACGTTCTACACCCCAATACGGAGGACCGGACCCTACAGGCGCCGCGCCTGTTCCCAAGTGCGGCGCCTTATTTGGCCAATACCCTCACGAGGAGGTGAGATGATTGCCGACGATAAATCAACTCATCCGCAAAGGGCGTCAGACCCGTCGCAAGAAGACGGACACGCCGGCCCTGCAGGGCTCCCCTCAAAAGCGGGGCGTGTGCCTTCTGGTGAGGACATTCCAGCCGAAGAAGCCGAACTCGGCTCTGCGTAAAGTAGCCAGGGTTCGTCTGGTGAACGGTGCCGAGGTGACGGCTTACATCCCCGGGGAGAGTCACAATCTCCAGGAGCACTCGGTAGTATTGCTGCAGGGAGGCCGGGTCAGAGATCTCCCGGGCGTTAGGTACCAGGTGATTCGCGGAACGCTCGACACCGCCGGTGTCACGGAACGCAAGCAGGGTCGCTCCAAGTACGGGGCAAAGAGGTCTTAATTCCGCATCGCGGGAGGTGAAAGTAAGTGGCGAGAAGAGGACGAGCTCCCCGGAGGGACGTAGTTCCCGATCCGGTGTTTAACTCGCGTTTGGTTACCAAGTTCATCAACCAGATCATGCGAGATGGTAAGAAAGGCTTGGCTCAACAGATTTTCTACGGAGCAATGGCGATCATTCAGGAACGTTCCGAAGACGATCCTTACGAAGCTTTCGAGACAGCATTGAAGAACGCCATGCCCATGCTGGAAGTAAGGCCACGGCGTGTCGGAGGTGCCACCTACCAGGTTCCCATGGAGGTGCGTCCCGAAAGACGCAAAACGCTGGCGATTCGCTGGTTGGCCAACTCCGCCCGTGCTCGCGGCGAGAGAACGATGGTAGAACGACTCGCGTCGGAACTTATGGAAGCTGCCGGCGGTGGAGGCTCAGCCGTCAGGCGCAAGGAAGAGATGCATCGGATGGCGGAGGCCAACAAGGCTTTCGCGCACTATCGCTGGTAGACATCAAGATGAGGTCGACCGAGACGGTCCGGCCGACATACCTCTGAGGAGGGGTTCGAATGCCGAGGGAGTTCCCCCTCGAAAAAGTGAGAAACATCGGTCTAACCGCGCACATAGACGCGGGCAAGACCACTACAACTGAGCGCATCCTCTTTTACACAGGGAGGTTGCACCGCATGGGGGAAGTCCACGACGGCGCGGCCACGATGGACTGGATGGCCCAGGAGCAGGAACGGGGCATCACCATCACCTCTGCGGCCACTACGGCTCGGTGGAATGATAACCAGATTAACATTATTGATACGCCCGGACACGTTGACTTCACCATGGAGGTGGAGAGATCCCTTCGTGTACTCGACGGCGCCGTGGTGATCTTCTGCGCCAAAGGCGGTGTCGAGCCCCAGTCCGAGACGGTTTGGAGGCAGGCCGACAGATACCGGATACCGAGGTTGGCCTTCATTAATAAGATGGACACCGTGGGTGCCGATTTCTTCAGAGTCATCGAAATGATGGAGGATCGCCTCGGGACCCGGCCCATTCCGGTACAGATGCCCTTGGGCGCGGAATCGAGCTTCTCCGGCATCGTTGACCTCCTGGAGATGCGTGCCACCTTTTACGATGACGATCTGGGTACCTCGAGCCATTACGAGGACGTCCCCGAAGACGCGATGGATCGGGCACGGGATCTTCGGACGGAGATGCTCGAGGCTCTCGCGGAGTTCGACGACGAATTGATGACCCTTTATCTCGATGAAGAAGATATTCCGCTGGACATTATAAGAAGGGTTTTGCGCAGAGCTACGGTTGCGAATCACGTAGTACCCGTATTCTGTGGATCGGCCTATCACAACCGGGGCATACAGCTGCTGCTCGACGGTATCATCGATTACCTCCCATCTCCCGCCGAAGTCGCCGCGATTCGCGGAATCGACCTGCGAGATGGCACCGAACAGTTGCGTAAGCCCTCTGATGAGGAGCCGCTGGCCGCATTGGCGTTCAAGATCCAGACGGATCCGTACGTCGGGAAGCTGGCGTTTTTCCGGGTTTACTCGGGCATCATGAAGGCGGGCAGTTATGTCTACAATGCCAACCAGGATAATCGTGAACGGATAAGCAGGATCGTGCGGATGCACGCCAATCATCGCGAGGATGTGGAAGAGGTTCATGCCGGCGAGATAGCCGCTGCAGTCGGGCTGAAAAACATCTCCACCGGTGACACGTTGTGCGATCAGGACCATCCCATAATCCTCGAGTCTATGGATATACCCGAGCCGGTGATCTCGGTAGCGATAGAGCCCAAGACCCAGGCCGACGAGGAAAAACTAACCAAGAGCCTGCGCAGTCTGGCCGATGAAGATCCCACCTTCCGCGTTTCTTATGATCAGGAAACGGGACAGACGATTATCGAGGGCATGGGAGAGCTTCACCTGGAAATAATCACCGACAGATTGCTGCGCGAGTTCAATGTCGGTGCGAATGTGGGCCGTCCCCAGGTGGCATACAAGGAGACTATCTCCTCGGAGGCCACCGGCGAGGTTCGCTACGTTCGCCAGACCGGCGGTCGCGGGCAGTACGCCCATGTCGAACTGGAAGTCGAGCCCCTGGAACCGGGCAGCGGTTTCGAGTTCGAAGACAAGATTACCGGTGGCGTCATTCCCCGCGAATTCATCCCGCACGTGGAACGGGGTGTTCGTCAGGCGCTGGATACCGGCGTGCTCGCCGGTTATCCCGTTTTGGATTTGCGGGTGCGTTTGGTCGACGGTAGTTATCACCCGGTCGACTCATCGGACATCGCTTTCCAGGTCGCGGGTTCGCTCGCGGTAAAGAAGGCGATCAGCGAGGCCGATCCGCTAATAATGGAACCGGTAATGAAGGTAGAGGTCGTAGTTCCTCCGGAGTATCTGGGGGACGTCTTGGACAATCTGAATGCGCGGCGCGGCCAGGTCATGGACTTGGAGCAGACGGAATCTGCTCGTCTGGTCCGGGCTACGGTGCCGTTGTCGGAGATGTTCGGTTATGCCACTGTCCTGAGGTCGATGACGCAGGGACGCGGAACGTACACGATGCAATTCCTCGAGTACCGTCCCGCTCCCAAGAGCGTATCGGAAAACGTCGTCAATCGAACCGGGGTACAGTGAGTAAGGAGGTATTGAATCGATGGCCAAGCAGAAGTTTGAGCGCAGTAAGACTCACGTAAATGTAGGTACGATAGGTCACGTTGATCACGGTAAGACGACGTTGACGGCAGCGATGACGTTATTGTTGTCGAAGCGTGGTTACGCGGATTATATTCCGTTTGATGAGATAGACAAGGCTCCGGAGGAGCGTGATCGTGGTATAACGATCGCGACGGCCCACGTGGAGTACGAGACGGACAATCGTCATTACGCCCACGTTGACTGTCCGGGTCACGCTGACTACATCAAGAACATGATCACCGGTGCCGCCCAGATGGACGGTGCGATATTGGTAGTTTCGGCCGCGGACGGTCCGATGCCGCAGACTCGGGAGCATATATTGTTGGCTCGTCAGGTAAACGTTCCCGCTATCGTGGTGTTTTTGAACAAGGCGGATATGGTTGACGATCCCGAGTTGATCGAGTTGGTTGAGTTGGAAGTTCGGGAGTTGTTAAACGAGTACGAGTTTCCCGGTGATGACATTCCGGTCATAGTTGGTTCGGCTTTGAAGGCGTTGGAGTGCGGATGTGGCGAGGAGGACTGCGAGTGGTGCGGTCCGATCCAGGAGTTGTTGGATGCCGTAGACGA
>JAWODQ010000130.1:0-48810 GCA_046483165.1 Bacillota bacterium
ACTGGAGGATCTCCCTAGTGGGACCGGCCGATTGGCCCAGTATCTCCTAGAGTAACTCCACGGCCTCACCGCTTTTGGTCCATACCCGGCGTCAGGTGTGCCGAAAGATCCTGGATGATACTCCCCAGATTGGCAAAGTATTGGAGCACCAGATTCTACGAACGTGGACAACCGCACCCCCCACCTTCCAAGAATGGTGCGCTGCCATCGAACGATGTATAGCGGCTCGGGGTTACATCGGTCCGCAAGTAATTCTAAGCCCCGTGACTAGGGGCGGCATCACTCGGGATTCCGACGGTGCGAGCAGAATTCTCGATACTGGATTCCATCCCAATGAAGCCAATATCTCGCCGTCTGGAGGGACTTGGAGGGCGTGCGGTGAATGGTAAAAAGCAGCGGCGGGCGTTCTCCCTGCAGAGAGCATGACTCCATGTTCGCCCGGTATGAGCGATGTCGACCTGACCGCCGCCGATGCGGTTCAGACACCGGCACATAGGACCCCGTAATTGTTGCTGTCGGGTAGATGGGTACCAGAGATCGCCGTTAGGACTCTTCCTGCATCCCGAAGACAACCTGTTGTCCACTACTTCCTCCCGTCGACAGAAGCCTCGTGATCGATTCAGTTTGGAGTGATCTCGATGAGGGTGCCGCACCTGGTGCCATTTCTTCTCGTAGTCATCATCGTATTGTCGTCGCCGTTCGCCTTGCCGGCGCGGGCGGAGACCCGAGACTTGCAGCTTACGTTTCCCGTCGGAGGAGAACGGCTGACGGTAGGCAGCTCCCAGAGCATCGGTTGGGAGAGCTACGAGGACTACGAGATGGACCTATACCTTTCCACCAATTCCGGGAGGACTTACGACATATACTTGGGAAGCGGCACCGGTGGTGCGTTTTCCTGGCGGGTACCGGACATTCCGACGGAACGAGCGAGAATCAAGATAACCGGCGAGATCCGCCACCTGACGCGAGCTCCGCTGATCGTGGAGGATACATCGGGTGATGACTTCTCCATCGTGCCTTCGCCGGTCCCACCTGTCGAGCTTTCGGCGGTGGCGCTTTCCAGCTCGGAAATCAAGCTGTCCTGGAGCGATGGCACCGAGGAAGGAGATCTCCTCATAGTCGAGCGGGACGGTGAAGAGGTGGCACAGATGGGGTGGGATGAAGAAACCTTCCTCGACGCCGGGCTGGAGGCGGACACCACCTACTACTACCGCCTGAGAGTATGCAGTGCGGCGGGATCCTGTGACTACTCCGATCGAGCGAGTGCGACCACGTTTCCCGACGATACAGTCGACACCCCTCCTTCTCCCGAGGCGGATCCCATCATCATACGCCTCAGCGTAGACAGCACCGATTACCAGGTGGGTGATGAGATCCTAAGCATGGATGCAACGCCCATCTTGCGAGAAGGCCGAACCCTGTTGCCCATTCGGTATGTGGCCGAGCCTCTGGGAGCGTTCGTTAGCTGGAACCCTGATCCCAGGAAGGTCACTGTGAGCCTGGATGATACCCTGATCGAGCTCTGGGTAGGGGATAACCAAGCCAGGGTCAACGGGGAGGATCGCTTCGTCGACTATGATAATCCCGATGTCATGCCCGAAGTGATCCCCCCGGGCAGAACCGTGTTGCCGCTGAGGTTCATCGCCGAAAGCTTAGGATGTGAGGTGGAGTGGGACGCGCCTACCCGCGGAGTGACGATTACCTATAAGCCGGTAGTCGATGCGATGTCCATACCCCATATGCCCGGGCCGCGGGAAGATTGCGCGAACAACGTGATTACCTTCGATGACTTCGACGAAGGAACTCCGCTCTTCAACCAATATGCCTCGGTCGGAATCACCTTCCCGGGTGTCCCTTCCATTGTGAAACCAGAGCAGGCGGATCTGCCATCCGGAACGAAAGCCCTGGGCCCCGGTGCCGGGGACGGGGAATTCGGTGGCAAATTGGTGATCGAATTCACTACCGGTCAATCGTGCGTCAGCATCTTCGCCGGTTTTGACGAAGCCACGGCGGGTAATCAGGTTCTCGCCACCCTCGAGGCGTTCGATGCGGGCGAGACGGTGATAATACCGGGATATGGGATGGAAGTGTACCCGCCCAAACAGGTGGCGATTCAGCAGGGCCTACTCGGACCGGGATCGACCGGTGTCTTCAGGAAGATGACGGTCGATACGGAAGATGAGGCCCTGATCCGTCGCGTGGAGATATCCTATCAGGGTGGCTATTCCCCGGTGGTCGATGACCTTCGGTTCTCCCTGGTCGGGGAACCGTTCGAAGACCTCCAGACGACTCCGCGCGCTACCATCGAGACCCCCCTGGATGGGGAGGTTATTTCCGGCTTCGGGCCTCATTCGGGGGCCATAGACTTGATGGGAACGGTTCACGAAGAGTTCAAACTTCGCAGCCTCACGTATACTGTGACGCGAGAAGAAGATATCATATCGGGCCCACTGCCGTTTGCCGGAGATGCCCCTACCTATACTTTCGGCGGTACGAACATGCACGGTCTCGTGGCCGAAGGCGAGAATAGAATTGCGGTCAGACCGAGCAGCTGGAGCAAACTCTCGAACGTATCCCAGTCGGGCGTCGCCACGGTGCATCTCGAGACACTCTTGGAGAGTGACGATGAAGCCGAGCTGCTCATCCTGACTCCCGACGAGTTCTACCACTCCCTCGTACCATTGCGAGATTGGAAGAACGCCACGGGCATCTCCACTCACATTATGACTCTGAGTTCGATCGAGCGGGACGCGCGGTTCAGCGGCTCGAGAGATATCGCCGAACGGGTCAAGCGGGCAATAGCCCACGCCTACGAAAACCATGACACCCGATACGTCATGCTCGTCGGTGACGGTGATCAGTTCCCCGTCCGTTATTTCAAGACGGGGCGGCAGAATGTGTCCTGGGGCGTGGTTCACCCCATAACGGATCTCTATTACGCGTGTTTGTTCGACACGAACGGGTCTTTCGACGATTGGGACGGTAATGGAAATGGCATAATCGGTGAATGGTGGGCACCGGTTTCGGAGGGCGATTGGGCCGACAATTTCGTCCAGATGAACATCGACAACTGCAGCGTCAAACCGGACGTTGCGCTGGGGCGTGTTCCGGCATCGACAGTAGAGGAGGTCGAGGCTTACGTCTCAAAGGTCATCGAGTATGAGGACAATTCTTCCCACGCCTACGAGAACGTGGTGGTGTGGAACGGTCCCACTGATTTCCGCAGTGATCATCTGGAGTTGGATTTGGTGGTGGAGGACATCTTTTCCGATTTCAACGTCAGCAAACACTACCGTCCCGGGGAGTATGGGTCCTGGGATAGTGACGAGCAACGAGAGTATCGGCAGCAATGGAGAACGGGGCTTGGGAGTGATCTGGGCCAGGGAGCCACTTTCGCCGTCTACTTCGGTCACGGCAGTCGCACGTCCATGGGTGTACTGAGACGGGAAGATCTCCAGGGCCTGACGAACGTCGGCGTCTATCCCGTGTTTGTCGCCAGCGCCTGCGACACGGCAAAGTTCGTCCACGAGTACGATATATACCGGGACGTGGATGGAAATTATCCACCGTGCTGGCCATCCTGTCCCCCCGCCGATGGGGATACGTGGCCCGGCCCCAACCCGGAACCCGCTCCCATTCAGTCTTCCCAGATAGATGTGGATTCCATGGCCGAGGCCCTGTTGTTACTCCCGGAGGGCGGGGGAGTTGGCTTTCTCGGTGCCCATTCGGGTACCAACGATGCGAGCCATCCATTCGTGAAACTGTTTCTCGATGCCTATGGCTCTGAGGGTGTAGGGCGTCTGGGCGGAATGTGGAAGGACGGTGTGACCAGTTTCGCAGAGCAGTACCTGGAGAGTGGCCATTGGTTTGGCCGCTCCAATCTAATGTCGCGCCACATTCACATATTCGTGCTTTTCGGCGATCCCAGTCTACGTCTCAAGATGCCCTGAATACTGATCATGGCCGGTGAGGTCACCGAGGGGTGGAGCAGGAAATCCGACGGCGGTCATGGGTAACTATGGCGCGCCGAGTAGTGCCCGGTATGGTCGGTGAAAGGAGTAGGCTCAGGTGGCAGGTAGGAGGGAGGGCCGCTTGACCCTCCGAAAACTGGCAGATACAAGCCAGATGTCGGGTGCGCCACCCCGTGCACGACTCTGGATGTTGGGTTTCACCGCAGCCCCGGCATCTCCCCGAACATCTCCACAGGCCACCTACGCATCCCCAGCATCGAGCCGTTCGTGGAGATTCTAGGCGATGCTCGAACTCGCGTATCCGATACGTAAGGAGATGACGGTGACGGGCACCTACGCCTCGAAGAGTATGGAGACATGCGTTTGATTTAGCCCGTTGAGAGTGGTCTCGAGAACGAGTGTCCTAGCCTTCCCGGGAAATGTGGTCCGATGGTGCGCGAGACCAGCGCACCTCCGTCATTTCCAATTTGCGCGAGGTCGTACGTCGCCGCCGACATCGATAGGCGAGATCCCCTGCGCCAGCCTGTACGGGCAGCCGGCCAAGATACGGGGCTCGCGGAAGGATGGCCGGAATGTAGTCGATATCGCTCCCCATGAGTGCCGGGTAGACTTCCCCGGCTCCATAAATCCCTTTCGGCAATCGCTTCTCATGACCCTCGACATTGAATTCAATGCATCATGGACCACACCGCAATTATCGGGTGGTGGAGAGAATGCAATTTTCGTGATATCATACTAGAAATCTAGATGATATCATGCTATCGTGTTGCTAAACATTGTGGGAGGGGAGTCGAATGGACAGACAGCAGACTACTATACATCTGCCGGCCCTACTACATGCCCAATTGCGGGAGGCAGCCGGAAACAGGAATATATCCATGTCAGAAATGGCACGGCGAGCGTTGGCAACATACCTCGAACCCGGCCCGGAGGAGTTGCTGCCGTTGGCCCGAGACTTGGAGCGAAATGATATCGAGGCGTGGCCAGCGGTACTGCGATACGTCGAAAACGATACCATAGCCACATATCATCTCGTGGACGCTCTGGCGAGATTAGAATCCGATGCCTCGGAGAGGAGTGCCGCCCTGGTCGCCTGGTTATGCGCCGGTAAGCCTCAGGATCCGGTAGTATCTTCGGAGGCCGCCACTGTGATAGCCAGTTTTGCCCTGTTGCATCCGGTGGAGACGTGTCGGGTGACTGTCGCCCGGATCGCCGGAAATCTCGACGCCGGGAGAGCGGTATGGCAACCCCGGGTGGCCCACCTCCTTGACCGCATGGCAGAGCCACCCCTTGCGGAGATCAACGCGCTGCTTCCGGATTGGGAACCCGAACGGGAAGCGGTGGGACTTAGGTACCTGGTACATCTAGCCCGCCGAGCCCGGACTCCCGCGGACCGCCGGTACCTCCTCGATTCGGCAGAGAGGAGCATGCACCGAGACTTGAAGATGCTGAACAATGAAGGGCTGGAACTGGCAGCTGCCCTGCGCGCCCACGAGCTTATCGATGTCATCTTGCAGCTGGGTGGGGAAGAGGTCAGCACCCATCGCGCTCTGATTGCTTTGGGATCCATCGTCTCGGACCACGAAGCCGACGACGCCGCGGATTTGCTGTTCGACTCCGACTCGGTGGCCTCCTACCTGCCCTTGTCCATCGACCGTCCCCTACCCATTCCCTCATGGGGGATCTGGCCGGTGCCCGCGAAGGCGAGGGAGAAGGCCCTGAAAGGGTTGATGAACTTGGCATCCACCCTCACCTCTCCCCGGGCAGACAGCGCAGTCGACGCTGCCTTTTCCGCCCTTGCTCGAGCCCGCAGTCCTGAAGTTTTGCCGATAATGCGCCATCTCATGGACGAATTCGAGGTAGGGCGGCAGCTGTCTCCGTCCGCGGCAGTCAGTGGCCTGGCCAATCTCGATTCAGAAGCCGGCCGCAAGATACTCGAGAATTGGGCTCGGTCGGGAAGTGTTCCGGTGCGACGTGCCGCCATGAGGGCCCTCTACTCGAAAGAAGCTCCCGAGGAGCCAGCGGGGGTGGGTGCGCCTACGGAGATTCCAACTCTCGCCCTCATCCTCGGTCACCTGATCAGCCGAGCTCCCCATTGGCCATTACACGAGACAGATCTGAACCGTCTCGTTAGTCCGTTGTGTGCCGATACGGCCACGGCTCGTCGATGGATGGTTGGGTTGGGCCTCGCAGATCGGGAGCGAAATCTATATGCGCTCACGGAAACCGGCGAGCTTCTTGCCACCGTCGAGAGCCGTCTGGACGCCGGAGGTGTGAGGGGGGCTAAGCGCGTCGAACTGCTCCAGTAGTCCCGATCTGGAGACGGGAAGATAGGCCCTTCGGACCCTTCATGCCCTAAAAGTACGCACTGCGGAGGCGCAGGCAGGGGGTGCGGACATCATCTTCCTGTCGAAAGAGTCCAAGATTTTGTCCGTACCCCCCTTTTATTAGTCCCTGGGCCGGCTTTGACAAATACTCCGAAAGATTCCCTCGGGCGATGGAGTGTCTGGAATCGAGTTTCGAATACGCTACCGCGATAATGCATCTGCCGACCAAGTATCGTCGCAGATTGCGCAGTACCAATATGCTGGAACGGCTGATTAGAGAACTTCGCCGGCGCGAAAGAGTTATCGGACTCTTTCCCAACTTGGAATCGGCCTCACGGTTTCTCGGTGCGTATCCGATGGAACGGGACGAGGACTGGATCAGTGGCGGGAAGTACTTCGACATGCAAGACTACTCGGAGACCCGCAAAAACGAAGAGTCAACTGGCGAACAGGCGGCGAACTGAACTAATGGAGGGAAAGTACACACGATCTTGACCGAATTAGTAGCCTAAGTTAGTCATCTACGCGGTTCGAATATTCGTCTTCATATCCGGGACCCCCAGATGGCTGGAGTAACATGTTACCTCTGTTTAATAGTTTCCAAAGCTTGCAAGACCTTGTTACGATGGTGTTTAGACTCTTCTTGTAGCCTATTTAGGTAGTTATTGAGATAAGCAGAATCGCCCGCAAATATTCTATAATAATCCGATTCAATAATGGATGTCTCTATGTGATATGCGGAAGACAGAGCTTGTAGAAGGGAAAATTCCCCAGTAGTTATTCGCCGATTAACATCTCGAACATACTCCAAGGATATTTCCAGCGGGCGCACCTTGAACCGGTTATCGTCCAGAAAAACCGTTCGACCATCAACCTTTTGCATAAGTACTCTGATCGTTTCGGCATGGTCCTTTTCTTCCGCTGACAACTCGTCAAAGAGAGAGCCAATCTCAGGAAAATGCTGCGAGCAATCGCTATAGAGTTGGGCCAAAGATTCTTCATATTGAAGCAACAGACTCACAACTTGCCTGGACACCGAGACACCAGCCCTTTCTCATTTTTGCTGCAAATGAAATATCGCACTCCAAAACAGATTCGCCAGACTTTTGCGAGTATCCTCTCTAAATCAAACACCCGCATAATTGTGCTGTCTAAATTGTGGAAGAAGGGAGGCAGGAATTTGGCATAAAGAGAGGACACCCAGGCCCGATGATAGGGGAATGTCACCAAGAGACTTGCTCTGGCATCATGCACGTGAAACCTGGATCGACCTTGACCCATTTGAGTATCGGTTGGAGAGTGCTGATTCGTCGAGTCGTTGTGGGAGTCCCCGAGTTTTCGATGACAAACTGATTGCTTTGGTGGCTCCTTTGCAGCTATCTCGAGATACCTGCACTCCCTGGTGGTGGATGCGCCAGCCAAATGAGTGCGATTACGCGGCGACGCACACCGCAATGGGGGAGATGTTGCCGCAGATCGGAGCGGAGGAAGTTCAAAGGGGCTGGAGCCAGTGGGGGAGCGCTGCAAACTGATGGCGCTGATGGCCTGGCAACGCTCCCTCCATAAGAACTTACAGTCGCATTCCGCCTAACGGTCGGTAATCCCTCATATATCGAGATCTTCTATTGCCTCTTCCGCTTCTTCTTTGGTCATACCGTAACGCTCCTGCAGCTTGCCTATCAGTTTCTGAATGTCTCCCTCGATGGATTTCAGATCGTCATCCGTAATCTTTCCCCAACGCTTCTTAATTTCGCCCTGCAATTGGTTCCATTTACCCTTGAATACATCCTTATTCATGGTTGCAATCTCCTTTCCTATTGACGGAGGAACGACTGTGGAGAGAAATCCGTTGTTCTCGGAGTATAGTTGCCTTCTAACTCCTGCAAACTCGAGAGCCATGGGCCTAACCCTAGACCCGACGACGCAAGCCCTCTTGCGCGGATCACGCGAGCACGATGATCAGTAATGTTTACGTTAATCTCTTGATCTTTTGAGCACGGTGGATGGAGGAAATCGTGAAGCGACTGATCGAGCGAATGGGCTACCGTGCCGCAAGAGGCTGTGCATTAGAATCTCGCCTGAAGTTCGACGACTGCCCGGAATAAATGAGCTGTGGCCCGAAGAGGCCCCCTCCATACTTGTATTACCATACCTGGCATCAAGTAAACTTAGAGATCCTGAAGGATCGCTGACGGGTATGTGCTATCCCGGACAGAAATGAGTTCGCTCGAACTACGCCTCGATGAGTGGCACTGACACGCGGGCATATCCATAGGCCGTGAAGGATTACCTACAGTCTCAGCCGGACGGCCTTCCGAGTGAGCTGGGCGTCGACGCTTCGGAGGATCGGAGCGCCTAAGTAACCTCTGGTGGACACGAGATCGTACTCGTCTCTCCCGCACCACCGCCCCGGGGTCCAATATAGGCTTCTAAGCACGCTGCTTGCCCAGCGTCCTGGGGGATTCGGTTGCGATCAGTCCCGGGCCCGTTCTTCGGCTCGTTTCAAGAGTTCCGACGTGAGACTCTTGCGATAGCCCCTTTGTTATCCCCGTCGCATCCTCGATAGAAAGGTTTGAGGTTTGCCCGGTGCGAGACCGAGGGAAAATATTCGGTAGTCTTTGGCAATTGTTCTGGGAGGTGTTCTCCTGAGTCCGCAAACGTTTTCTTGGATAGTGTTATCTGCGGTACTGGTTTCCGTCGCCTCGGGTCGTCTGCGACCGGACCTCGTCGCTTTGACGGGTTTGACAGTACTCGGCGTAGCGCGAGTTGCCCCACCGAAGGTGCTCTTCAGTGGTTTCTCACACCCGGCGGTCATTACGGTGGCCGCTGTGCTGATGATCTCTGCGGCCATAACGGTCTCGGGAGCCCTGCGAGGCGTGGGGCTGGCGCTGGCCGATCGAATCCCAGGGCTTCGGGGACAAATTATCGGCCTGGCGTCGATCACGGCGCTTCTCTCTGCCTTTATCAACAATGTGGGCGCCCTGGGCGTAACTCTTCCCGCCGCCGAACGCATGGCCAAAAGGGCGCGAGTATCCCCGGGGTCCTTCGGAATGCCCCTGGCCCACGCTGGCATCATAGGAGGTACGTTAACGCTCATCGGAAGCGCACCGAACCTGATAATCTCCTCGTATCGCGCCTCCCACACCGGTACCGGTTTTAGCATGTTTTCCTTCCTTCCCCACGGACTGGCGGCACTCATCGCCGCGGCAGCTATATGGTTTCTTTGGGGTCCCAAGGCTAAAGGAAGTCCCCGGGATTCGGAATCCGAAGATATCGAAACACCTCCCGAGATTCCCGACGCCCGCCGACGTATGTTTCTGCTGGCCATTCCCGGGGTGGCAGTGATCGGGGTGGCCTCCGGTTTGATGGAGGCGCCCGTCGGCTTCACCCTGGCGGCATTGGGCATGGTTGGAGTAGGGATTTTGCCGATCGACAAAGCCTATCGTCGGATTAACCTCGACGTCATAATCTTTTTGGCCAGCATGATCGGTATCGGGGCAACTTTGGAGCATACCGGAGCCCTGGTAGCGGTAGCCGACGCAGTGGCGCCCCGTATGGCAGGGGTACCGGATCCGTTTTTGGTCCTGGGATTTCTTTTCATCAGTTCTGCGATTTCCAATGCCATTAACAATTCTGCGGCAGCCGTCTTCATGGGTTCTGTCGCCCTGTCCATTGCGAGCTCCCCCGCGGTGACGGTTGGAGCCGACGCCCTGCTGATGGCAGTGGCTGCGGGTTCATGTCTGGCGCTGATCCTACCTACCCATCAGGCTACCGTCCTTGCCATGGCACGCACGTCCTTTGCACCGCCCGCATTTGCCCGGTCGGGACTGCTCCTCACGGTCGTCTCCGGCGTGGCGGCGGCCCTGGTCATCTGGCTCATCTGGTGATTCTCCAGCCGACTACAGGACAGGTCCGGCGGGATGGTGAATCTGGTAATCTCGAGATGCGCTCGAACGATCTTGAAGGCGATATGGAACCGTTGCGTCGATTACCGGCTTCAGTCGGCCGGAAGGCTCTCACCGAACAAATCCATAGATTGCCGGTCCATCCCAGGTGTCGGTGGCATCAAATGTGTGTAGAGATCTCGAGGTTTCGGGTGATAGTTGGATCGGCGCGGCTGATCCAAACGGACATGACATTCGCGGGCGTGCCGAGCTCGATGGGCATATACGTGTATGTGCCGCAGTTCGTGAAAGGTTCCCTCGAGTTCTGGCTCCTTTGCCTTCCGGGGGAAATCGATGCCGACGGTTCGCGTGACGAAGGCTGGGGCTGTAATTGTGATAAGGCGGCTCCGCCTGGCAGGAGAGCGGCAATCGTGGTTGAATTGCCGGGTTAGGGTCCGTTTTAGGAAAGGAGCAAGCAATGGGTGAAACTACGCTGGTACGGTTACGTCGGTTTAACCTCATTATGGGAGGTCTCCACCTGGTTCAGGGCTTAATAATGCTCTTTTTGGCCACACGAGTAATCCAGACCATATCGGAATTCACTCCGCAAATCACCCAATTCTACCTGGCCTTCAATACGCAAACCCAGTCACTGGAAGTTCAGTCCCGTGAGCTCTTCGAGTTGCCCTTCGGTATCATGGTGGCTCTTTTTCTTCTCATCTCGGCGGCAGCCCACTCGCTCATATCCATTCCAAAAAGGACTAACGACATCTACAACGCGGACCTCGAACGGGGGATCAATCGCTTTCGATGGTTTGAATATGCGCTTAGTTCGTCCATCATGATAGTGTTGATCGCCACCCTATTCGGCATCTACGATATCGCGTCCCTGATCCTCATCTTCATAGTCAATGCCTGCATGAACCTCTTCGGTTTGGTCATGGAACAACTGAACTCCGGTCGCGAAGGGGTCAACTGGGGACCCTTTGTCTGGGGGTGTATTGCCGGGGTCGCGCCGTGGATTGCAATCCTAATCTACATGTTCGGTACCGGCAACCTTGAAATGGTCCCCTGGTTCGTCTGGGCCATTGTGGGAACCTATTTTGTGGCCTTCAACACTTTCCCCGTGAACATGGTGCTCCAATACAGTAAGGTCGGAAAGTGGAAGGATTACCTTTACGGTGAACGGGGATATATAATCCTCAGTTTGGTTGCAAAGTCCGCACTCGCCTGGCTGGTTCTATTCGGGGCCATGCAGCCTTAGTCGTCGTTTGCACTGTCTCTAGTCGAGTGATGAGACGCGATAGTGGCGACTTCTGGCTACACGTGACAGTCCGCAAGGTAGTGGGGAACTGATGCAAATACTGCCGATAACGCACACTTACACCACGGCGGGACGAGGGCGAGGCGGTGGGACGGGACCTCCCGTCCTCCTGCAGCGCGGCGTGCTCACCCGGCTGCGTGAGCTGGGTCACCGGGTGGCCGAGCCCGAAGAAGTCATTTTCTCCGGCGAGGCTCAGGCCCTCGGAGGTTGGGACCTGGTGGCCGGTGCCGGCGGAGCTCTCCGCGACACGGTGGTCAAGATGCGCCGGAGTGAACCCGAGGGTCTTATCCTGGGATTGCTCGCCGACTGCAACGCCCTGCTCGGCATGCTGGGTGGCCTGCAGACGCCGGTGGACGGATCGTGGCCGCGAAGAGTGGGTCTCGCCTTCCTGGATGCCCACGCCGACTACAATACTCCCGACTCCAGTCCCAGCGGTATGCTGGGAGGTATGCCGGTCGCGGTCGCGGCGGGAAAGAGCCTGGCCAGCCATCGCCTGCGGGCCGATCTTCGCTATCCACTGCAGGCGCCGGACATCGTGATGGCGGGATTGCGTGACACTGACGAGGGAGAGGCCAGGGCCATCCGTTCCGATGGCATCTTCACTCTCACCTCGGAGGACTTAGAGGATCCCGACGAGGCGGCCTCCCGGATAATGGACCCCCTGGTGGCGCGACAGGATTGCATCTACATTCACGTCGACCTGGACATTCTCGATCCGCGTGCAGCCCCGGCCGCCGGGCTTCCTACCCCGGGTGGCATTTCGGGCGAACACCTGGGCCGATTGCTGAGGGCCATGTTGGCCTACCCGCGGGTGGCCGCCCTTTCCGTGGTCTCCTACCGGGGTGAAGATGACGAGGACGGCCGAACGGCGCGGGAGGTCGAAGGTGCGCTCCTGGGAGCCCTTAGATGTCATGGTGGCGAGAAGGGATAACTGGGGGAGAATATCGGGGCGTGGCCTCTAGCATTTTCAATTCAAAGCCGTTGTCGCCGAACCTTTCGAAAGATGAATACCGTTCCGGGGAATGGCTCGGGGGCCGGTGAGCCATGTCCAGATTGAGTGTGTCATTGGTTCGAACGGGGTCGTGAGATTGGGCTAAGACCGGGTTCATGCTTAGCGCTTCACGACTGCATTTCTCGGAATGCACCACGGCTCAAATCGATCGGAATGCGGTCAATAGATCTTCCGAGTTGCTCGAGGTATCTTCGAGACGATATCTTGCATTAACCCGACGGCAATTGACTGATGGACAATATGGGCCGATCGTGCCATTGGTCCGCAGTACAAGCCGGTATTCCTACATATCCGGCGATTAATTTCTCTCGACGGTACCATTCCCTTCTATCTCAAATCGAGTGGACGAAGATATGGCGCAGGCCTAGCAGGCCTGTCCTACCCTCTGTCACTGCTAACACGAATTTGGCGAATGGGGTATAGATAACCTTATCAGGATCAGCGTAGGAATGCGGTTCAATGAAGTGGAATCTAACCCCATGATGACGGAATTTCGATACCCTCAAGCGACCTAACCGATACGAGTGTGCGGAGCGGCGCGGCGACGCATTGATCGCGAGGATTCACGACGAGGACGCGAATTCGGAACGTCAATTTGTGGCGAATCTGCCGCGGCTGGAAATCACGCTTGGGAAATGTGGTTGTCTCCAGCGCTCGAATATCGACGAGATGCCGGCGAGAGAGTGATTGGGTGCGGGCTCCCCCAATTCGGCAGTTCGATCTCACTCCACAGGTTCGGGAATACAATAAACTCGATTGCGCCCGGCTTCCTTGGCCCGGTAGAGGGCTTCGTCGGAGCGCTTCAACAGGGCATCGCCGTGGAATTCCTCCTTTGGTCGTGCATGTGCCACGCCGATGGAGATGGTAAGGTGGTCGGCGACTTCAGAAGTCTCGTGGGGGATGTGCAGGTCTTCGATTGATCTCTGAATCCGCTCCGCTACCTTGCACGCCGCTTCCAGGTCGGCGTTGGGCAGGACGACGACGAACTCCTCCCCGCCGTATCGTGCCACCATGTCCGTGGGGCGAATGCATTCGCGTGCGATCGCCCTTGCCACACGCTTGAGACAGTCATCACCCCGGCCGTGACCGTACCTGTCGTTGTACGGTTTGAAATAGTCGATATCCGCCATTAACAGGGCGATGGGTTCTTCGGCCACGGAGGCTCTCAGCCAGGTGCGATGAAGGTATTCGTCGAAACGTCGGCGATTCGGAATCCTCGTGAGACCATCGGTGTTGGCCAGATCCATCAGCGCCGCGTAATGTCGGGCGTTGGCGATGGCCAGTGCCGAGACATCCAGGAGGCTCAGAGCGGTAGTGAGATACTGATCTCGGTACTCGGGAAACGTTAGCCCCCTGACATCGACTGCGCCGAAGAGCGTATCATCGTGTACCAGGGGCAGCCGAAATCCATTCTCTCGGTAGACCGTCGGATCTTCGCCTTCGGGTATGTCTTGGGCGGGAATGTAGCGGATATCCTCCGGATGGAAGAACATGTTAAACATCTCCAGCACGTAATCCTGCACTTCTCTTTCATCGCGACTGGCCGCCACCTGCCGCAGGATCTCAAAACTCATGGCGTAGTTGGATAGCCGGCGTTGATGCTCCAGGGTCGTCTCGCGGTGATGTTCCTGGGTGATCTCCATATGCCTGCGAAGGTATATCTCGCCGAGAACCCGTTCAAGGTAGTCGGTTCCCACGGGCAGAATGTGGTGGGGTTTCTCGATGTATTCGGCGAACGTGGCCAAGCTCTCGGCCGCTTCGGATCTGGATCCAGTATCCAGTAACAGGACACCACCCGGGAGGTGGGCGAAGAATTCCACCAGGGTGTCTCGATCGAATCCCCAAGGAGCGATATTGTCCCTCCAGTTGCAAACCCACGCGGGCGTGCAGAGGTAATACCCGCGATCCACGTAGTGCCGGAGGGTTTCGGGATTCAGTAGCGTTTCGAAACAAAATCCCAGGCGTCGGACGTGCACGTTTTCGGCGTCCTCGGGGATCCGAATACAGGGACCGCAGAGTACATCGACACTATCGAAATCGGCGAGGTCGAGATCTTCGGGCAGAGAGTCACGCATACCCCGATTTGGATCCGTACAATTTCCCCGAAAGGTTTCCAGGATCACCTCGGATTCGGGTAGGTTGCTTCGGTCCAGGGATCGGAGCTCCTCGGCCAGATCTTCGCACAGGAGGAACAGGTGTTTAGGCATGTTCCTCGCTCCCGCCCAGGGGGTATTGTCCGAATTCCCTCACTGCATCGGCAATGGCCATCATGGTGTCCGAGGAAACCTGGAAGGGAATCTCTCCGTGGTTGTCGGATAGTATGAATCCGCCACCGGCGCCAGCGCGGGCGATGGCGTCCGTCACCGCGGCGCGCGCGGCCCGCTCGTCCCAACCCATCATTTCGATTCCATTGAGGTTTCCGAGCAGAGAAAGCTTTCCTCTGAAGGCTTCCTTCAGGTCACATAGATCCTCGGACTCTCCCACTCCGACGACGGCGGTGCCCGTATCGGCCAGTCGTTCGGCAATTGGTAGAGCCCGGCCCGAGGCCAGGTGCGTGGCCGTCGGTCCCTCTATGCGTGAGATAGTTTCGCGGGCGATGCGATAACCCGTTTCGGGGTACATCTCCCGTGGGATGATGGTGGGGGAGGAGACGGGATCGAAGTAACAGATGGCCGTGGCACCGGCGACGAGCTGGGCATTGGCCCATCGGATGCAGAACTCTCGGTTTACTTCCATCAGCCGCCGGAAGGCTTCGGGTTGTTCGAACAGTAGCAAAAGGTAATCTTCGAAGCCCATCTGCATTACCGGTAGGGAGAAGGGGGACATAACGACGCCGATGATGGGAACCTCGTCGCCGATCTTCGTTTTCATCAACTCGGTAGCTCGAAGGACCCTGGTCAGTGCGGGGACTTCAGCGATTTTGGGGACGTCCAGATCGAAGATGTCGTCGAGATGGCGAACGATGGGTCGTCCGGCATTCGGGGGACCCTCGTCGACGTAGATGACTTCCCCGCCCCAGGCCTCGACTTCTACGGCAGCGTAGAAGAAACTATACAGGCAGTCATCCCCGTATTTTCGGTGCATACGTAGTTGGCCCTCAGCTACGTATTCCGGATCCGCGAAGTACTCTTTGGGTGTCAACCCGAGCTCCTTCGAGCCGTGAAGATTGTTGAGTAGAAAGAGGGGGACTCGGTCCGGCTCCTCGTGGCCAAGGGTGGTCAATGTTCGTTGCAGAGACGTCATGGTTTCACTCGCCCTCATGATTTCGCCTCCTCTTTCAAATCGCGTAGTATTCTCAGGGCGTCGAAGGCTGAGTAACCCACGGCATCCGCGCCCACGCGGCGCCATAATTCGCGGTCCAATCGGAAGGGGGCACCGCCGACCACTACGGTAAGGCTTATCTTCTCTCGCTCGACCAACGTCAGGAAGTCGGCGACTTCGAGGGCCGATGGTAGCATGAGGACCGAGATCAGGAGGGTCTCAATTCCATTCTCTCGTACTTGCTCGAGCAGAACATCCGAGGAACACCGCCCGAGATCGAGGATGTCAAATCCGGCTGCTCGCAAAGCCGAGCGCACAATTTTTTTGCCCAGGAGATGGTAATCGTTGAGTACCGCGATAGCAGTGTTCGACGTCGCAGCTCCGTCTTCGGGCGATGGCGGTAACAGGGAATCGGAGATCTCCTCGCAGGTGCGGCTACTCATGTACACGTGGGCCAGAGAGTAGATCCCATGTTCCCATCCGGTGCCGATGTCTTCCAGCACCGGTACCATGATTTCCTCTACAAATTCGAAGGGATGATCGGGATCCACAGCCTCTTCGGCGATCCGTTTCGCGGCCACACTGTCCACGGCCAACAGGGCTTCTCGGAAACGTTCAGCGGTATTCTCCATGCACCTGTCCTCTCAACGCAACGCTCGTCGTGGCTCCTGCCCAACCATCGGCTAGTTCCGGCCATCGTGAGGCTTTTCAACGATAACTCCGGAGGTACCTTCTCTTCGGGGTTAGCGGATAGGGTTTCGGTGAGCCTCGACGATCCCAGTTGGGGTGTCGGCTATGTCTCCGCTGGCAGGACAATCTCCATGAACGGGCGATTCGTCGCAACGGCTCCGACGACCTCGTTGCGAAATGATTCTAGATCCGCTGCCTATTTCACCCATATGGATTTTTCCCTGATAATGTCTTTCACAAACTCCATCATACCCCTTCGAGGCAGAAATGTAGTCCAGCTGCACGTATACAAATCGGACAACCTATCGCCCCGGTGCACTGCAACCCGGTAGAGTCCGATATTGTGCGTAAAGAGGCACGGATGAGGTCAATGATGAGATGCAGGACACTCCCTTTTGGAATTCACGACGGGATCGCCCCGACGGAGGTGTTGATCAACGGAGCGAGCACCCAGAAGATTGGTCTTATCCGCGGGATGCAGGTACGTTTATCCTCTGGACATTCCCGGGCCGATCGGTACTGCAGGTATCGCCCCCGAAAAGGAGGTATTGCCGTAGACATTTTGCCCGATTTGAGCACCAGCCACGATCCGTTTGGATTCGTAAGGATCCATTATTACTTTCTATCATCCACGGGAGCCAAAGGGAAAGCCGGCGGGAGTGGTCCCGCCGACCGGCTATTACGGTTCATCCAATTTCCCGGTGGGCGCTACTCCACCCGATCTTCCACGATGATGGCGCGGGCCATCCCTTTATCATTCAATATGATTCCAACGATCATTCCGGGCTCGAGATCTTCCATTTCCATCATACTGTAACTATCATTGCCCTCGGCATCGATCTCCTGGCGCTGAATCACGACATCTATGGTGAGGGCAATCTTGTGATCTATTTCCGGCGTCTGAGCATCGGCGATGTGTTGCTCTATCTCGATCAAGCCGACGGTCGATCCCTGGAGAGGATCGGGAACCTCGAGGAGTTCGCCGTAGACGAAAACCTCGCCCTCTCTGGGATCTGCGGTTTCGATGGGAGTGAAGTCTTCTCTGGCCAACACCGAGTCATCCGGACCGAGCGGTTCTCCGACCGCAGAGTTTCCGGCGAGAGTTCCCACCTTCTTGCCATCGACCAGTATCTGCACCGTTTCGGCTCCATCGATCTCCACGAGGGTGCTAACCAGGGATTTCACGACGATGCCTTCCCAATCCAGAGATATATCTCGAATCGCTTCATTGAATGAGACGTATATCGCGTCACCTCGGAGTTCGGCATCGGCCTCCACTCCTGCCGGCAGCTGTTCGACGGATTGCAGCCATTGCGCGATGACCACGGTCTCCATGGGCTCACCGCGAACCTCAACGGTCTTTGTATCTTCCTCCAGCCAGCCGCCGTCGGTTTCGGGAAGGTGCAGGTCGATTTCGACTTCCCTCTCCGAGGGCGTTGCGGGTACCTCGGGACTGGGTTCCGCGGAGGCGTCGGTTCCGCATCCGGAAAACAGTAGGGTGACTCCAAGGATCAGTGCGATGTAATAGGCAATTCGGCGCATTTCTCTCACCTCTCATGGCATTCTGAATGTTATCATCTTGACTACACCTCAACTACGGTCTAGTTTAGTCGGGATCTGTGACGAAATATCTCCACATCCTGTAACATTGGTGTGACGGAGGTCGGGAGGTGAAGAACGTGTCGCACAAGATCTTGCTGGTCGATGACGAGCCGGGGTTGGTAAAAGGGCTTTCCCACTCCCTAAAGCGAGAGGGATACGATGTGACCGCCGCCTACGACGGTGACACGGGGCTTGGATTGACGCGAGAGCAAGACTTCGATCTGCTCATACTCGATCTCATGTTGCCGGGTAAGGATGGGCTATCGGTTTGCAGGGAGATCAGGAAGTCCCCGGGCATCGAAGCACTGCCGATAATCATGCTCACGGCGAAAGGTGATGACGTAGACAAGATCGTCGGCCTGGAAGTCGGAGCCGACGATTATCTGTCGAAACCATTCAATACCAGGGAACTGATCGCCAGGATCAAGGCCTTGCTTCGACGGTCCGAACTCGCTCAAAAAACCCGAGGATGCGCCCTAAGAATCGACGATATGGTCATAGATCCCGAGGCCAGGACCGTGGCCATCGCGGGACAAAGGACTCCGGAATTGACCGCTAAAGAATTCGACCTGTTGTACCTAATGGCCCGCCACCCGGGCCGGGTGTTCGAGAGGGAACAATTGCTCGACCGGGTATGGGGAATGGAGCACTACGATACGCGCACCGTTGATGTGTGCGTGGGTCGAGTCCGTAAGAAGATCGAGGAGGATCCCTCCGACCCCGTTTATATTCTCACGCGTTGGGGCGTGGGCTACTCCTTCACTGCAAAGCGAGGATAAAGATGCTGCGATCTCTCAGAACTCGCCTGATGGTGAGTTACTTCGCCACCATATTCGTCGCCATACTCTTGGCGGGTACCCTGGTGCTTTCGCACATGAGGACGAGCCTCGAAGAAGAAAAGGCTTCGACTCTCATCATGTCCGCCAACCTTGCCGCCAACGCTATCTCCGGCCCCATAGACACCTCAAACCAGAATGAACTGCGCCAGGAGAGCCGCGATATGACCGCCGGAACCGGTGCCCGGGTACTCTATCTGGATCGCCGCGGCCGTGTCCTGGCGGACGGCTTCGGGGAAATGGAGGGAGTACATATCGGCGATGCGACCGCTTCCTCCGCCCTTAGAGGTGCCTCCAGTGACAGGGTCGTGGTCACCGAAGATGCCAGTGTGATGTACGCCGCGGTGCCCATCTACAGGTCCGATGAAGTTGTCGGGGCGGCATTTCTCTCAGCGGATATGAGTCCGGTGTTGCAGGGCCTCGACACCACCCGAACCCTTCTCCTCTGGGGTGCCGTGGTGGGAGGACTCGTCGCCGGAGTCTTGGCGTACGCCTTCGCCTCATCCCTGACGCGACCCCTCCGTCATCTGGCACGGGGAGCGAGTCGTTTGGCGGAGGGGAGACTTGACTGGGACGTCGATACCACCACCTCCGCGGATGAAGTCGGAGAACTCGCGGGAGCCTTCCAACACATGCTCGATTCGCTCCGACGGGAGGATCGAATGCGTCGGATGTTCGTCGACAATGCTTCCCACGAGATACGCTCTCCTCTGGCCTCCCTGCGCGCGCTGGTTCAGGGTTTGATGGAAGATCCGGATCCGGATCCGGAATTGCAGCGCGATTTCCTCGAGCATATCGACCGGGAAATCGACAGGTTGGATGATTTGGCGCGAAGTCTCACCGACCTGAGCGCATCTCACATGCTCCGCGCCGGCTTTGTGAAGACACCGACCAACATGCGGGGCCTGGTGGACGCAGTGTTGGACGGGTTGTCTGGCCGCATTCGCGACAAAGGGGTGGGAGTCGAAGTCATCGGGGATTCGAGATGGCCGGTTGAACCGGAATGGATGGAAGTCGCGCTACAGAATCTAGTGCAGAACGCTCTCAAGTACGTTCCCGCCCAACGCGGAGAGATTCGAGTAGGGATTATCGAAGAGGTGGATCGAGTGGTCATCCACGTCGACGACAACGGTCCCGGGATTCCCCCCGCCGACCAACCCCACATCTTCGAGCGTTTTTATCGTGTGGACAAGGCCAGGGATCGGCGTACCGGAGGATCCGGTCTCGGATTGTCCATCGTGAAACAGGTCGTCGAGGCCCACGGAGGAGAGATCGAAGTCCTGAGTGCTCCCGGTTCGGGCACCAGGTTTACCATCAACCTCCCCGATTCCGCCGCGCGATGAGCTCGGTCCTTTCTTGCCACGGCCTTTCGTATGCGGGGATTGGGCTGTGAGGGATTCTGGTTCACAAACCATGTCGCGAATGCTGTGTGATACGATGGAGGCTCGATCTTCGGTCGACGAGTTGGAGCTACATCGACCGGGATACAATCCATAATCCCGAAACCAGATATGGGCTTCATAAGTACTCCGTGCTGACAGAAACGGTGCTGTTCGTGATACTTTCGTGACGCACTTTCCCGATTTGAGCATGGAGCCTCCAGGGCATGGCATCGGGGTGCGGCCATACCCGCGAGGAGATGATCCGATAAACGCTCGTGACCAATGGCGTTTGGCTGATGAGGCCTTCAAGCGGGTGATCTGGAGGATGACGTATGACGTGGCGACGGGTTCTACGCCCGGAGCAGTCTCGATGCCCGATGTCTTGAACGCCGAGTTTCGTGTCCCAGATGCCTTGCGAGCGTCGCGCTGGGGGCGGCTCCCATCTCCAGGGCTTTCCGCCGGGAGCTGGCCCCCATCACCTGGGGATGGGTTCACCCTCTACCGTCATCACATCGTAGAAGCAACCGAAGAACCCGCCCATGCTCGAGAGAACTATTCCCAGGTCCCAGTCCGAGCCCATTTCTTCACGCTTACCAGGAAGTTTTCCAGCATTCGGGGACCCTGGGGAGTTAGAATGGATTCTGGATGGAATTGAACACCCTCGACAGGGTATTCCGCATGGCGAACTCCCATGATAATTCCCGCGTCATCCCGGGCACTCACGCTGAGGTCCGTAGGCATTGTCGTTTCGTCGATTATGAGGGAGTGATAGCGCGTGGCCACCAGGGGGTTCGGTAGGTCCCGGAACAGTGTCATCCCGTCATGGGAGATGGACGAAGTCTTCCCGTGCATCAGAACGGGGGCGGAGGTGATCTTTCCTCCATAGGCTTCACCGATAGCCTGGTGTCCGAGGCAAACGCCCATGATTGGCGTGTTATGGCCGAGTTCTCGGATCAGATCGATGCTGATACCCGCGGTTTGCGGAGTACCGGGCCCGGGAGAAATCAGGATGCCCTCGGGAGCCTTGGCGCGGACATCCGCGACTTCTATGCGGTCGTTTCTGATCACCTCGAGCGATGTCCCGAGGGTCCCCAGGATTTGGACGAGGTTGTAGGTGAAGGAATCGTAGTTATCCAAAACCATAATCACGGAAGCACACTCCTCTCCGCCTGCTCCAGTGCTCGCAGAAGTCCGGCCGCTTTGTTGAGGGTCTCTTCGAACTCCTTATCCGGCTCCGAATCGGCCACGATCCCCGCGCCCGCCTGGATGTAAGCGCGATCATCTTTGATTACTACGGTGCGAATCGTGATGCAGCTGTCGAGATTTCCCGAAAACCCGAAGTAACCCACGGTGCCTCCGTACGGCCCTCGCCGGTGCGGCTCGAGTTCTGCAATGATCTCCATCGCACGCACCTTGGGTGCACCGGAGAGAGTCCCGGCCGGGAAACACGCTTTCAGCGCATCTATCGCATCCAGACCATCTCGCAGCTTCGCTTCCACATGGGACACGAGATGCATCACGTGGGAGTATCGCTCGATTTCTAGCATCTCCGAAACTTTGACGCTCCCATAACGGGCCACACGGCCCACGTCATTGCGCCCGAGATCCAGGAGCATAACGTGCTCGGCCCGCTCCTTTTCGTCCGTTTTCAGCTCCATCTCGAGGGCGCGATCTTCATCTTCGTTCCTTCCGCGCCGTCTGGTGCCCGCCAGGGGGCGGACCTCCACGTTTCCGTCGACAACTCGAACCAAAACTTCCGGGGAGGCACCTACCATGGTGAGATCGGGGAGATCGAGGTGGAACATGTATGGAGACGGATTCATCGAGCGGAGGTGGCGATATACCTGCAGGCTCGTGGAACGAAGGGGTGCCTCGAAACGCTGGGATAGGACGGCCTGAAAAATGTCGCCGGATCGGATATATTCGCGAGCTCGCTCGACGGCCGCCGTGAAGCGCTCCCTGGTACTGCTGCTGACGATGTCGGCGGGAGGCGATGCGGTGAGAGGCTCGCCGGAATCCAGAGGTTCGGCGATTCTATCGAGCAGTCGACGAACCTCGTCTTCTGCCCGCCGGTAATCCCGCTGTGGATCTTCGCCAGGGAGGGTATTCACGATCAGCTTGAGGCGGTTCGTTGCGTGATCGAAAGCGGCTACCACTCGCGTCATCATGAACTGGGCGTCGGGCAACGTGACCTCGCCCGGTGGCGGAATGGGGATGTTTTCGATGTGGCTGACCATTTCGTATCCCAAAAAGCCCACCGCACCTCCGAAGAAAGGTGGAAGATGCCGCTCCGCGAAAGCCCGCGTATTCGGACCGGGTGCGAACTGCGTCGTCCAATCCCTTAAAACGTCGAAGGGGTTACCTTCCAGGCCGATCGTTAGGGGTCCCGTGGTCGCGATTTGCTCGCCGGTGACCGTCAGGGTGGCAAAGGGATCGATGCCCACGAAGGAGTAGCGGGCGATCTGGTCTCCTCCGGAGATGCTCTCCAAAAGGTATGAGGGGGAATCGTCCCGGAGTCGACGGTAGAGGGCGATCGGAGTCTGATTGTCGGCTATGACATCGGCGTACACGGGGATGATGCCGCCCTCCGATGCCAGTTGTCGGTAGATGCTCAGTTCGGGTTGTAGCACGGTGCTTGGCTCCTCTCGGTACCGGATTGTCTTCAACAAGAAAAGCGCGTCCGCCCCTGGGGACGGACGCGCCGCGGTACCACCCTGGTTGGGTCTCGCGCCAATTTGCGGCACGCGAGCACCCCTCTCAACGGATCGAAGGTTGTCGTGCCCGGGCCAGTCGCAGCACCGCCACAAATAACAAACCTCCCATCCCTGTGGGACGGAAGGTTCCGTGGTGCCACCCATGTGAAACGCGCTCGGCGTTCCTCTCGGCCGGGCGGGGTATCACCCTCGCCCTTCCCCGATAACGGTGGGAGTTCCGGCTCAGCCTACCGGGCAACGCCGTTCGGCCTGCAGCTTGCGGGCCCATTCGCCGCCTTCAGGGTATCGGGTTCCCACTATCTCCGACTCACTGAACCCCGGTTCCGGCGGTTACTCGCCCCGCGCATCGCCTTTTTCAATGCAATCCATTAATGGAGTAAAACCTATCACGTCCCAACCGGGTTGTCAATTGCTCCCTTCGACGGTCGGGGTCGGCAATGGAAGGTGGCGATGCCCTTTACTCGTGGGGAACGTATGTCTACGAACCGCTAAATGGTTGGCATTGGGGTGGCCAAGGCCTCGAGGCGGAGATATCCTGCGTGCGTAGGCTCACCAATTCTGGCGCAGCACCTTAGAATGATTGGGTAGCCGCGAAATCCGCTAGATCACATTGCGCAAAGGTTCAACATTACCTTCGCGGCGGCTCGTCCAGAGCATTCGCGCTGCAGGGACCCGGCGAGTTTCACCCTCCTTAGAATCCCGGCACGGATCTCACCCCCGCACGAAACTGCAGTGCATGTCACCTTCGCCGCTCGCCGGTCTGGGTTCGAAGCGAACGCGCGGTGTCTACCACGTTGTTGACGGGTAGGTGCAGACCGTATCCGGGCAATTGAGGAAGCATCAGAAGTATTCGCCCCTCCGGCAAGTCACGACCTTGCTCCCGGCATCCCCCATGACTCTCCCAACCGCTGTTTCCCAACAGTCCGCAGTCCCTTGGCCCCGATGCTCGGATGTCTTCGCCGCCAATAACTCCTCGGCCGGGCGGTGAAAACTGAGTTGCATCGGGTCGTCCGCCAACTCGATCCGTTATCCGTTCGGGCCGTCGATATCCTGCTTTTGCGGCCATGGCGATGGTGCGGTCACGGATCTGGGCGCGAGCGTTTCTCCCGGAAAACTCGGTGCCTGACGTTGGAGAATATTGGATCCATTTTTGGCGAGGAAGAGGAGAGGCGCGGAATGATTTTGGCCGAGAGGGGAATGAACCATGTATAGGATCGGAAGAGTTTGACCGCGGGGGTGTAGTGCCGATTGGAGGAGAAGAAATGTGAAATCCTATCGCGACGCATTACTGGCAGCCCTGGTGATTTCCCTTTTGGTGATGGGTGCCGGAACCGCTTTCGCATCGTTTGAACCTGGCACCTCGGAGAAGGCGATTGTGTTATATGAACTCGACTTATTCCTGGGGGTGGATCCGGATGCGTTCGTGCCCGATCTCGAGAGTTCCACGGATCGTGCTGCCGCCATGGTTATGATCGCCCGCGCCCTGGAGTGGACGCAGTCCCCCGATTGGAATGAGACGGCAACGAGCGGTTTTTCGGACGTTCCTCACTGGGCGGAACCTCATGTGGCGTACGCCGTGGAGAAAGGAATTACCGTCGGCATCGGTGAGGGTCGCTTCGGTAACGACATGCCGGTAACGGAACGTCAACTTCAGACCTGGTTCGAGCGAGCGCTGGGTTACGGAGACACCTGGCAGAACAATGTACCCCTGGATAACGTGACCCCCCTGAACCGGGCGGATCTGGTGGATGCCGCCTGGGACGCTCTCATAGAAGTTCCCGCCGGCGAGACGGACACTCTGATCGAAATCATGGTACGCGAAGATGAGGGGCGTCGTTCCGTGGCAACGGCCGGCGGACTCCTCCCCGAGAATTATCTGCCCGGCGAGATCGTCGGATCCGCCGTCCCGGAGGGTCCGGCCGTTCGGGAGGGCATCATTGAGATCGAGGGGATGGAGGAGAGAACCACCTACTTTCGCCATCATCTCGACACCCAGTATGTGGTGACTTATGTGCCGGAAAACATCGAGGTCGCCGTCGATGAGGGCGAAGACGCAGATATAGTATCCATGTACACCACCTTCGGAGGCATCCATCGCGAGGACGTGCATCTCACCTTCACCCTATACGATCCCGCCGAGGAAATGGGACATATCGTGGAGGCCGAACGGACTCAGCTGGAGGCCGACGGCTACGATATCCGGAGAGTTCACGGTATCAATCGAGCCCATCCGTGGGCCAAGCTGGAGATGGGCTTCGAGCGAACATCCGGCGGAGAACACTACGTCGGGCGTCTCGCGTTCGGTCAGCGCGGAGATCGCGTGCTCTCGGTGATGACGCACATGCCGATAGAATTCGGTGACGGAGTGGTCCCCCGTTTTCGAAGTATCCTGGAAAGCGCGCAATGGTATTTCCCGGATGAATAGATACACCCCACGTAACGCCCGGCGGGTTGTTACCGTGTGCGGCAACCTGCCGGGCATCTCGACACCGAATTGAGATCGTAGGACGGCGCGAGATGACTCCGGGGATCACCATCCGGGGGATTGGACTCGCTCGAAGCCCGCAATTCGGCCCTCCGTCGAGCATGCCCGCACACCCGCATAGGGTAACTTTTGCCCATCCAAACTATCTCCCGAAGTGGCGCCGTGGAGAGAATAAGCTCGCGGCTCTTGTCGAATGGGCAAGAGAGGATAAGCGGGTCGACTGCGCGCGGCAATCTCCCGTCAATCCGCACTCTTCTGTGGGAACTGCTCGATGACGGGAGGTCAGACTAATGAAGTCAATCGCCCCTTTTGCTCGGAGGCGCGGTATTGAAAAGGCATGGATTACCGGGGTCGCTTCTGATCGGGGTGTGCGTCTTGGCCGCATCGGCAGCCTGCTGTGGAACTGATCCGGCTTCCGAGGAGGACGTGTCTGCGCACGTCGTGGACCAGACGCCGCCACCACTCATCGTCTACCAAGTGATGAGAAGAACGATCGAATCCGGTTTGCTCGGGCTCCTACGACATGTGGTGCCCGATTCCTTGGACTCCATCCCCTTTCGGGGAGATCTCGCAGTGATTGGTCTAGCAGAGGGTTGGATCCCTTCGCCGGAAGCGGAGCAGCTACTGGTTCTATACGCCCTGATCAATACGGCGTGTTCGGATTCCTCGGTGGCATTCGCGACTTTTAATGCGCCGAAGGAGGACGGTTGGCTCGTACCTCTGGAGGCAGCTTATGAGCCGGGCTTCGCCTACCTCCTGGACGATTGGTGGCGCACTGGCTTCGAAGTACTCCGAGGTGCCTGTTCGCTGGCTTCACTCGAAGTCCCGACTTACTTCCGCCCGGTGGGATGGTCGGCCAGCGGCGAGTTGATCGGGATATCCGGGGATCACCTCGAACATTACGGTATCGAGGTTGGACGCTTTACATCCTGGGAAATCGCAGCGTGGGACGCCACCGTGTCACCGGGTGGAACACATGTGGCCTTCCAGGACGGTTCCGGACTTCACCGTCTCCGATCACATCGTAAAGCGGCTCTTCCTTCCGGACACCGCCGAAGATCCGGGGACGCCGGGTATCGTGTCGTGGTCACCCGACGAGATGCAACTTCTCTGTTCGGTGCAACGGGAATGGGGCTCCCCCTACCATCTCTATTCGCTCGAAGAGAGATCCGGGCCACCCTGAATATCGAAGTTGAGGGTTACTTCGCGACGGATCGAGGTGGTGGATTCTCGCGCTACGCATAATCCCGAGGTCCTATCTACGGTGCTGGTCGCGGTCGAGGAGTGATGACCGACCGATTGGGACATGGAATACTTCTCTCCGCGGGAGCCAGACTACGGGTCTGGGGGAGAGAGATACGCCGGCAACGCATCTCGATAGATATCCACTCACCCGGTCCGTGGCCGAAACTCCGGGTAATCGCGTTTTGGTCGGTGATAGATCCGTGTACAGCCGAGACCCCACCCGGTCTGCGTCGCCTATCCGGGTGGGGTCCCTGTCGTACGGGCCGATCTCGCCGTTTGCGAGGTGGACACCAGATTTGCCGCCCTCAAAGTAACGAAACCTACGATTTGTCGAGGTTAAGGTCAGATGATTTTCTCCATCTCTTCGGGCTCAAAGCCCACCACAATATCGATCCCGTCCGTAAGCAGCGGACGATGCATGATGCGGGGGTTTTCCAGGATGAGTTTGCCCGCGAGCTCGGAAGTCATCGTTTCGGGATCCACGTCCATCTCTCGAAATCCGTCACGCTTTTGGTTCACCAGATCGCGGATCTCCAGGTTCGCCAGCGCGGCGAGGTTTCCCAGTTCCTCTACATTCAGGGGTATTTTAAGAATGTCGCGGTAGTCATATTCCACATCGTTTTGCGAAAGCCACGCTTCCGCTTTTTGACAGGTCGGTCATGTGGGGAAGCAGTAAAAAGTAAGTCTCATCGCTGTCTCCTATCTCTTCTCCAGTTTCGTCTCGGGACTGGGAACGCTGTGCATCTATTGTGGTGTGGGTGACAATTGTTCGTTGGCCGATAAATCGGGAGTCGCGATCGAGTCTGTCGGCGACGCGTCCATTCTCTTTTTCGTCCGCGGCGTTCATCTGAAGGATCTCTTCTCTTGGTCCCGTGGCGTACCATTCGAATGCGAAGCGGACATGGTCCGCCGCCATGTCCAACGGAGCCGATAGAATCCGTGTGAGGGGGTGGCCGCCTCGATCACCCCCTCGATCTGTCAATTGTCGCCTCATTAACCGCTGCATGTTTCATCCAGCGATGGTGTCGTGGATCGAATCCCCACGGGATGTTCCCGGGGACTCAGCCGAGGTCGAAACGATCGGCGTTCATTACCTTGTTCCATGCGGAGACGAAATCGTTTACGAATTTCTTCTCCGCGTCGTGGGAGGCGTAGACCTCAGCGATGGCACGAAGCTGCGAGTTCGAGCCGAAGATCAAGTCCGTACGAGTGCCGGTCCACTTGAGTTCGCCGGTCTCGCGATCGGTGCCCTCGAACAGATCCCGCTCTTCCGAGGTCGGCTCCCAAGCGGTGTCCATATCGAGCAGGTTTACGAAAAAGTCATTGGTGAGCGTTTCCGGGTTCTTGGTAAATACCCCGTGGGGGGATCCTTCGTGGTTGGCGTTGAGGACGCGCATGCCACCCAGCAGGACGGTCATTTCCGGGGCGGTCAAGGTGAGAAGCTGCGCCCGATCGAGGAGCATTTCCTCCGCCGACACCGAGAATTTCTTCTGCTGGTAGTTTCTGAACCCATCCGCCACGGGCTCAAGTACCGAGAAGGAGTCGGCATCGGTCTGTTCCTCGGTCGCATCGGTGCGTCCGGGGGTGAACGGAACGCATACTTCGTAACCGGCATTCACCGCGGCCCGCTCGATTCCGGCGCAACCGCCGAGCACTATCATGTCGGCGAGGGAAATCTTCTTATCTCCCGATTGTTCGGCGTTGAAATCTTCCCTGATATCCTCGAGGGTTTCGAGAACCTGCCGAAGTCGGTCGGGCTGGTTGACTTCCCAGTCCTTTTGAGGCGCCAGGCGGATGCGCGCTCCGTTGGCCCCGCCGCGCTTGTCGGAGCCGCGGAAGGTAGAGGCCGACGACCAGGCGGTGTAGACGAGATCCGAGATCGATAGCCCGGAATCGGTGATCGCGGCCTTTAGATCAGCGATATCTCCTTCGTCGACGAGTTCGTGGTCTAGCTCGGGCATCGGATCCTGCCATATCAGTTCCTCGTCGGGAACCTCGGGCCCGAGATAACGGGAGCGAGGACCCATGTCGCGGTGGGTCAGCTTAAACCAGGCGCGAGAAAAGGTTTCCGCGAATTCCTGCGGGTTCTCGAGGAAATGGCGGGCGATAGGCTCGTATATGGGATCGTACCGCAAAGAGAGATCGGCGGTGGTCATCATCGGTCGATGCTTCTTGGACGGGTCGTGCGCATCCACGACCATGTCCTCCTCCTCGACGTCCTTCGCCAACCACTGGTGTGCTCCGGCCGGGCTCTTGACATGTTCCCAGTCGTATTTAAAAAGTACCTTCAGATAACCCATGTCCCAATTGGTGGGATTGGGCTTCCAGGCACCCTCGATCCCGCTGCTGATTGTGTCGCCAGCCTTGCCGATGCCGAAGCTGTTCTTCCAACCCAGTCCCTGCTGTTCCATGGGTGCGGCCTCGGGTTCGGGGCCGACGTATTTGGGATCCGCGGCGCCGTGGCATTTGCCGAAGGTGTGTCCACCGGCCAGGAGTGCCACGGTTTCCTCGTCGTTCATCGCCATCCGGGCGAAGGTCTCCCGTACGTCGATGCCGGAGGCGACCGGATCGGGTTCTCCGCCCGGCCCCTCGGGGTTCACGTAGATGAGACCCATTTGGACCGCCGCCAGGGGGTTCTCCAGATCTCGGTCTCCGGAGTAACGCTCGTCGCCGAGCCACTCGTCTTCGGAGCCCCAATAAACGTCCTCTTCTGGCTCCCAGATATCCTCGCGACCCCCGGCGAAGCCGAAGGTTTCAACTCCCATGGATTCCAGGGCGACGTTACCGGTGAGTATTATGAGGTCGGCCCAGGAAATCTTCTGGCCGTACTTCTGCTTTATCGGCCACAGCAGGCGACGCGCCTTATCCAGGTTTATGTTGTCGGGCCAGCTGTTCAGTGGTGGAAGGCGTTGCGCTCCGGATCCCCCGCCACCTCGGCCATCGCCCATGCGATAGGTCCCGGCGCTGTGCCAGGCCATGCGGATGAAGAGCGGACCGTAATGACCGTAATCGGCGGGCCACCAATCCTGTGAATCGGTCATCAGTGCGTGTAGATCCTTCTTTACGGCCTCCAGGTCGAGCTTTTCGAATTCTTGGGCATAATCGAACGATGGGTCCAGGGGATTGCTGAGATCGGAGTGTTGATGAAGGATTCTCAGATTCAACTGGTTGGGCCACCAGTCTTTGTTCGAAGTACCGCCACCGGTGGCGGCCATCGATCTGTTTCCCGTTACCGGGCATCTGCCCTGTTCGCTCATGAAATTTCCTCCTCTTTGGTGATCATCGGTTGCGGAGAACTGTTTCCCGCATGGGAAGCGACGTCGGTCGGCATCGATGCTCGGGAGTGGGTGATCTCCCAAAATCGCTCCACATCATCTAGAAAGGATCTCGTGGACGGGTCGGTGCGGGCCTGCGGGCCTGCAGGGCGGATAGGTTTTGGCTGTCGTCCGGCCTAGGTCGACTGATGGTCGTCCGATCTATAGTCCTTCCAGACGATCTATATACCCCAGATGGACCGGGGGTGAAACGACCGGCGAGCCCGATATTACGGCATTGTCAGCCCGGATCTATACCGGGCACTATGGGGACCCGCCGTGTTCGGTTCGAGCGATTATCTCATCCTGCAGGGCGCGATCCAGGTTGTTGAAGAAATCACTGTAGCCCGCCACTCTCACGATGAGGCCTCGGTAGTCCTCGGGGCTCCTCTGCGCCCTTCGCAGAGTCCCGGCATCGATGACGTTGAACTGGACGTGGTGGCCTCCCATGCGGAAGTAGGTCCTTATGAGCGCCACGAGGTTCCCGAGTCCTTCGCCCTCCAATAGCCGGGGATTGAATTTCTGGTTCAGCAGTGTACCCCCGGTGCGCAGATGGTCCATCTTCGCCGCCGAGCGCAATACGGCCGTGGGTCCGAGACGGTCGGCACCCTGGACCGGCGAGATTCCCTCGGAAAAGGGAAGCCCGGCTCCACGTCCGTCCGGAGTGGCTCCGGTCACCGAGCCGAAATACACGTGGCACGTGGTGGGCAGCATGTTGATGTGGTAAGTGGACCCCGTGGGAGAAAGGCGTCCCTCGACCGATTCGTAAAAGATGTCAAAGGCTTTTCGCATCAAATCGTCCGCCCGGTCGTCATCGTTCCCGTAGCGGGGAGTCCGATTCCTAAGATTTGCCCTCAGGGCTTCATCCCCGGCGAAGTCCTCTCCCAGAGATTCCAAAACCCGGTCGATCGTCGTGGACCGCCCAGAGAAGACGTGATGCTCCAGGGCCGACAGGGAATCGGTCAGCGTTCCGATCCCCACTCCCTGGATGTAGCGGGTATTGTAGCGGGCTCCGCCGGCGTTGTAGTCCCGGGCCTGTTCGATGCAGTCGTCTATCACGAGGGACAGGAAGGGAGAGGGCATGTCCCGGGCGAAGAGCCGTTCGATCCGGTCGTTACCCCGCATTTTGACCTCGACGAAGTGCTGTATTTGAGAGCGGTAAGCCGCCAGCAGGTCATCCATGGATTTGAAGGTATCGGGCTTTTGGCCCGGGAGTCCGATCCGCCGGCCCGTTCGGGGATCGAGTCCGCCATTGAGTGTGATTTCCAGGATCTTGGGCAGGTTGAAATACCCGGTGAGGATGTACGCTTCCTTGCCGAACGCACCCGTCTCCACGCACCCGCTGGTACCTCCGGCCCGGGCGTCCTCGATTCTCTTGCCCTGGCGCAGCAGTTCGGCCATCACGGCATCCGCGTTGAACGCGGAGGGTTGCCCCATACCTTCCCGTATCACCCGGGCGGCCGCCTCCACGAAACGATCCGGATTGCGCTCGCTGACCTGAACGTTGCCGCTGGGCTGGACCAGGCGCATCTCCCGGATCAATTCCAGGAGGAGATACGAAAGGGGATTGACTCCGTCGAAGCCGTCGGGGGTCATTCCCCCGATGCTGATATTGGCGAAGTCGGCGTACGTGCCACTTTCTTTCAACGTGACGCCAACCTTGGGTGGAGCCGGTTGGTTGTTGAACTTGACCCAGAAACAGCCCAACAGCTCGCGGGCGTCCTCGGAGGTCAGTCGTCCCGCCTGCAGGTCATCGCGGTAGAAGGGATACAGGTGCTGATCCAGGCGGCCGGGGGAGAAGGAATCCCAGGTATTGAGTTCGGTGATCACTCCGAGGTGGACGAACCAGTAGGCCTGAAGTGCCTCCCAAAAATCTCGCGGTGGTTGGGCCGGTACCCGGTGAGTTATCTCGGCGATCCGCCGCAGCTCCGCCCGCCGGGTTGGATCGGACTCCGCGGCGGCGAGCTCGCGGGCACGGGCCGAATGGCGGCGGGCGTAGGTCACCAGTGCCCGAGCGCAGATCGCCATCGCACGCAGCTGATCGCGCTTCTCTTTGTAGGTGGGATCGTCCTTTTGCAACGCTTTTTCTCTCGCTTGGATGTCTCGCATCAGATCAGACATGCCGCGACGGTAAATCTTATCGTCGGCGACGGTATGGCCCGGCGCTCGCTGCTCCATGAACTCGGTGAAGATGCCGGCTTCGTAGCAATCCCGCCACTCCTCGGAGGCACCCGCAAAGATCTGATCGCGCATCGATTTGTTGCGCCAGAAGGGGATTATCCGATCGCGTTGAATCGCCAGGGTTTCGGAATCCACGCGGAAGGGAATCTTCGGACGGCCATCGATCAGCCGAAGATCCTCGATACTGTGGCAGCAGAGCTCCGGGTAAGTGGGAGTGGCCGCGGGGCGGGGGCCCCGCTCACCGACGATGAGCTCGTCGGCACCGATGTAGATGTCCTTTTCTTCCATTAGGTGCTCGAAGACCCGTGCCCGAAGGAGAGGGGGAGTGAGCCGGCCCTCATGTCGCCGGTAGGCCTCGGTGACCAGGAGGGCTCGTTCCTGGGATACTGCGGGTTCTGCCTCCATGCTCGCCTCGCGCAGTAGCCGTACCCGTTCTCTCACGTCGCCGACCCTCCCATCCGTACCCGGATTCCGGCGCCGAGCAAGACTGCGCGAACGCGCCGCAACGTCGCCGCGTCCGGGGTTGATTCCCCGGGGCGCGATCCACCCAAAAGCTCGACCTTATATGCCCCGGTAGAGTGATAGGGGAGGATCTCGACGCGGCGAACACCGATGGAGATTAGCCAGTTCGCGAGGTCCTCGAGCTCCCGCGGGTCATCGTTTCTGCCGGGGATCAGGGGAATGCGTACGGATACATCGTCGTGCACCCTCAACAGGCGGGCGAGGTTGTCGAGAATGAGTGCGTTATCGACTCCGGTGTTGGCGAGGTGACGGTCGCCTTCGAAACCTTTGACATCGTAAAGGAAATGATCGGTCTCGTCTGCCACGGTCCGCAAGGTCCTCCATTCGCAATGGCCGGAAGTATCGACCGTTGTGTGGATTCCCTCGACTCGACAGGCATCGAGGAGATCCAGGAGGAAGTCCGGTTGCGCCAGCGGTTCTCCACCGGAAAAGGTCGCACCGCCGCCGGAGGCATCGTAGAAGGGGACGTCGCGGCGGATGGTTTCGAGGATCTCGTCGGCGGAGGCCGTTCGACCGATCTGCTCCAGGGCCCCGGAGGGGCAGTAGCGCGCACAGATGCCGGAATGCTCGCAGCGATCCAGCGCGACGTGGTTAACGCCGCGGAAACACTCGGAGAAATGGACACAGATCTGCCGACATTGCCCGCAGTCCACGCACCGTTCTCGTCGTACCAGTACGATCGGCTCGGATGCCTTGCTTTCCGGATTGTGGCACCAGCGACAGTCCAGGGGGCATCCCTTGAAGAAGATCGTGGTGCGGATGCCCGGTCCGTCGTGTATGCAGTATCTTTGTACGTTGAAGATGGTTCCCGCGACCACAACATCCCCTCCCGCGTGACGCGATCCGCCAATTCCCCGCATTAGATGTGATCGAACACCTTCGGGGGCTTCGCCGTAGCGGGTATTTCGCCGCGGAGGGGACGGAATCCCCCGACGGGAATGGTGGCGAATGTGCGCAATCTCTCGGTCAAAGCTGGTAGTCGTATTCCGCCGGATCCACGGTACAGCCGATGATGGCCGGTGCCGCTTCTTCGACGGCCTCGGTCAGTGCCGTTTGGAGCTCGTCTTCGGATGTGGCGTGGTAGCCGCATATCCCAAAGCCTCGTGCCAACGCGACGTAATCCTTATCGGCCATGCGCACTCCACCCGGCGCGAACCCCCTTCTCCGTTGTTTGATCTCGATGAGGCTGAGGGTACAGTCGGAGAAGACCACTACAACCACCGGTAGTCCCAAGCGCGCCACGGTCTCCATTTCGTGCATGGTCATGGAGAAACCCCCATCTCCGCAAAAGCATACCACGGGCCGGCGTTTTGGATCGCTGAGGGCGGCGGCGATGGCGGCGGGAAGCCCGTAGCCCATCGACGAAAACCCATTGGTCAAAAGATACGTACCGGGAAGATAGCTCTCCCAAAGTTGTGAATTCATGAGTTTCTGTGCACCCACATCGGAGGTGACCACGGTGTCGGGAGGGATGATGCTTCGGGCTATCTGGGTCACGCGGTGGGGGGCGAGGCCGCATCGGGGAGCGGGTATATGTCCTCCCACCAGGGTTTGTCGGACTTTCTCGCTGTGGGACTGTAGCATCTCGGCGGTCCATTCGAACTCGCAGGGCGTCTCGTCGAGTGCCCCTAGACTGGCCTTCATATCGCCGATCATTCCGACGTCCACGTGGTAAATCCCGTCCTCGCAGGGGAGATAGTCGATCCAGATGAGTGGCATACCGGGTTCGAGTGCATCCCGCCATCCGGTGACCAGCTCCACCTGGTCGAAGCCCACGGCGATTACCAGATCGGCCTCCGAGATCAGCCCTTTCATATGCGAATCGGCCGACATGCCCAGCCCCACTGAGCCCGCGGCCCACGGGGAATCTTCTGGCACTACCCCCTTGATTTTCGGAGTGTAGAGGATGGGTACCTCCCAGCTGCTGACCAATTGGCGGAGTTCGCGAGAACAATCACCGTGATAGATTCCCAGGCCGGCCAAGATCAAAGGACGTCGCGCCGAACGAACTAGCCGTCGGGCGTCTTCTATGGCATCGGGGGCGGGGGAGGGACGTGTCAGGACGTCGGAGGGGAAGGTTATGGGTGTATCTGTCTGTGGCATCTCGGCTGTGGCCACATCTCCCGCCAGGCTGAGGTGTACCGGGCCCGGGCGGCCAACGTACATGGTCCTGAGTGCCCGTCGCATCACCGGGATTACGTTGTCCGGTGTCACCGAGAAGCTCCATTTCGTTACCGGCCGAAAGAGGGCCTCGGTATCCACGAACTGGTGGGTCATGGCCCCCTGATGTGCCCGGCTCAACTGCGCCGTTATGAAAAGTACCGGCGAGCGTTCGAGCATGGCCTGTGCGGCGGCGGAAACGGCGTTTGTCGCCCCGGGCCCGAGGGTGGTGATGCAGACTCCCGGCTTTCCGGAAAGGAGGCTGTACGCGTCGGCCATGAACCCGGCACTCGTCTCATGATTGGCCAAGATGAACGTCACGTTTCGGTTATTGCATGCCTCCATGAAGGGAAGCGAGTCCCCACCGGGCACTCCAAATACCTGACGGGTTCCGGCGCTATGGAGGAATTCCGCCATAACTTCGCTCACTGTAGGCATTGCCATCTCTCCTCTTAGGTGTGCTCGCACTGGTTTCGGTGTCATGGGTGCGACGAGATCTACTACCGCGTGACTTATCGTCCATCACTTTGCCATCGCGGGGCCGCAAGCTGCGGATTTGGGTAATATTTTGAAGTTCACTGTCAAATCTTCGCCCGTAGCACCTCCGCTCCCTGCAAGGGGACGAACCGATGCGGAGGGAAACTCCGTACGCACCCGGGCCGCCGCACTCCGACGACCCCGTCTGCGTTTTGAGTGATGAGATCGGTGATTTCGGGTAAGCTTCACGGGGAAAGGAACCCATCGTGGGGGTGTAGGAAATTGCAGGAGGAGGAACAATCGGTCGACGAATTGCTCGAACGCCCATTGTGGTCTTCGGAGCGGACTTTCGTGCTATCTGCCAGCGCTGCTGCCGTCGGCCTGGGCAATCTGTGGCGTTTTCCCTACATGGTAGGAGAAAATGGCGGCGCTCCGTTCATAGTCGCCTACTTGGCCGCGGTTGTCTTCATTGGTTTGCCGCTGATGATCCTCGAGTTCGCCCTGGGTCGGCAGAGCCGGGGGAATACGGTGGGAATGTTCCGGTATCTCAACCGTAAGGTATCCTGGTTTGGTTGGCTGGTGGTGGGCCTGACGACGCTCATCATGAGCTACTACCTGGTAATCACCGGCTGGACTCTCGGGTATGCAGTGGCCAGCTTTTCCGGGAAGCTCGCGCCATTTCAGGAATTCACGGACAGTTACAACTCCCTTTGGTATTTCGTAATCACGACACTAGCCACCGGTTGGATAGTGGCACAGGGAGTCTCGGGGATCGAGAAGTTCGCCGCGTGGATGATGCCCGGGCTCGTAGCAATGGTCGTGGGTTTGGCGGCTTACGGTCTTACCCTGCCCGGGCGGGCCGAGGCGATACAATTCCTCTTCAAGTTGGATTTCGAACCCCTGCGCGATCCACAATTATGGTTCTTCGCCGTCGGCCAGGCCTTTTATTCCCTTACGGTGGGATCTGGATATCTGATTACCTACGGTAGTTCCATCGGCTCCGGGGTTCCGATCGGTCGATCCTCGGTATCGATCGCCGGGGTGGAGACCACAATGGCATTTCTGGCCGGCTTCATGATATTCCCCATCGTCTTTACCTTCGGGATGACCCCCAACGCCGGTAGCGAACTGGCGTTCAACAGCTTGCCCGTGGCCTTTTCGGAAATGGGAATTGGATTCTTGATCGCGCCCTTGTTCTTCGTTATGTTCTTCGCCGCCGCTTTGAGTTCGTGCGTGGGTGGCATTAGGGTCATATCTGCCACCATCGAGGAAGAATTGTCGGTACCCCGTCAGAAGGCAGTCTATCTCACCACCGCTATCGTGCTCCTCTTGGGACTCCCGTCGGCATTGAGCTTTACCCGTCTGGGGCTATCGATCGCGGGGAGACCCTTCCTCGAGATCATGGACATGCTGGCCGCCACGCGGGTATTGGTCGGCGCCGGTCTCATAACGGGAACACTGATCGCCTGGATGTGCCCGAGCGAGCGCCTGATGTCCCATCTCGGAGTCAGGTCGCGACGCACGGCGCAGTTCATCGTTATCGTGGGGCGATTTGTTCCCCTGGCTGTCCTGTTGGCCCTCACATATACCTGGTTTACATAGGCGTCGGGATATCGGGCGCACCGAGGAGGGTTACTTTGCGAACACCCGAATTACCGGGGATGATCCGCGTCGCCACGGAGGAGAGTTCCCGCGGTTGTTCCGGTCACCCGAGTTGCACCGCGACGGAAGTCCTCGACCATCGGAGACCCTGCGGATTGTCCGATGGAATCCGTCGAGAGGGAACCCGCCGCAAGTTGGGCCGATCCTCGATCTGGGGGTTGGAAATCGCGGTCATATCTCGTATCGGCATCGCTCGACGCGCAGTTCCGCGGGGCCTTCGGGACGGGAGACTACCCGATGAGTAATATCAGGGCGTTGGTTGTGAGCATGGCTAAAACGACCCAGCGAAATATGCCCTGGGAGATGTGTCGGAAAATCAATATGCCGAGCCAGGCGCCCAAAAAGAGAGCCGGCAAACCGAGGGCCGCCTGCGTCACCAGAGGTATCGTAACGGAGCCCGCGATGAGCAAGGAAGCCAACCTGTAAAGTTGCACCGTACCGAAGAAGGCGGTGAACACTGCCTTCATCCGCTGCCCCTTCCATAGACCGGCCCCGACCATGAAGGTGCCGTACATGATCATGGGTGGACCGGGTATGGCGATGGCACCTCCGAGAATCCCGGCGAGAAACCCGGCCGCAACTCCCCAGATCCATCCCGGTTCAAAACCGCTCTCCTCGATCCAATTGCGGATGAAGGGTAGTTGTCTCATGGCGACGATCAATATCACTGCCAGGAGGAGCGTGGCCCCGATGATGCTTCTCAATTGATCTTCGCCGAGCTGTTGGAAGTAGTGAATGCCGATCGGCATTCCCGCGGCCAAACCCGCCACGGGTATCGCCCAATCTTTCCACTGGAAATCCTCCCTGACACTCCATAGCACACGGGCGTTGGCCGCGACGGCTACCATACTGAAGACCACCGAGGCCGCACCGGCGCTCCTGAAGAGCGGTAGTAATCCCATAGACACCTGGGCAAATCCGAACCCAGCTATGCCGTGCACAATCGCCGCGAGGAAGAATACGAATGCGGTAATACCCACCTCTAACAGGTCAATTCCCAATCTCCATCCTCCTTCGCTCGACGCCATGGTGGGGAATGAGCACCCACCTCATCGTTAATGACAGTTTAAGTTAGGCGGGAGGACCGCGCAAACGGGCGTATCGGAGGCGTAGATATCCCTCGTTCTCTTCGGGTCGGGCAACTCGCGAGATTCTGCCGCACTTTCCAGGGAACCAGCGAACTGGGATGAGCAGATCCGCAAATTCTGCTCGAGCTCGGAGGAGGGAACATACGTGCAGCGGGTACGCAAAGGCATTGCAGGTAGCACAATGCCAAACTGGCAGCATCACGGAAACATGGCACGTGGAGGTCTTCGGTGCCCGCCCACCCCGCAGACCTCGTTCCCAATTCCACTGCATTGAGCAATAGTTTGCAGCGCGTCATCAATAGCAGCAGTCATCGCAATCGCGCCTAAGGATACATGGGGAGAGTTTGCGGGCGGCAATTTGCGAGGGAAAGCTGTCAACTGGCGATACTTGATCGGAGACGCTTAGTCGATCCCGCCGAGTAATCACTCTAGCATCGTGAAACATGTTCGGAAGTCGACTCAACCGAAATCGCCCTCATCTATCGATCAAAAGTTCGGACTATTGCCATCGCGGCGTAGTGGGCAGTTCGCCTGGCGATCTGCGCCAAATGGCATGGTGAACGACTGAGAAAATATCGTTAGCAATACGTATGCATGCAGACTCCGATAAGGGGTTAACCGGGAAATCTCCGATACGATCGATTTAATTCGCGATGGAGGAATACTCTGCGGGAGGATGAATAAAGTAGTATTCTTTCGCCTTTAGGATTCAATGCAGTGTCCGATTGTCCGCCAGTCTAACGACGGTCCGGCAACTGGTGTTGGCGCAAGCCCGGGTGTGCAAAGCTTCCGTCCAATCTAATGATTGCCGGAATCGTTCTCGCGTACTTGGTCTTGTTTGGCGTATGTGCAACGGAGGCGCCAGGATACGCCAACAAAGTGGTCCAAGAGTTGCCGGTATTTGGTTAGTGACGTGCGTTCTTCGGCCGAGATTCATTGCCGAAGAGCCTTGGTCGCCGGAAGTAATGGCCTCAGCGATTAAGGCCCGGTGGTGGAGGATGTGGGTAGCCTGGAGTTAGTTCGACAACAGAAAGGAGGCTCAAAGTTTCGAGCTAGGGCCATCCGCCATAAGTGTGTGAAAAGTGCGCAAATCAAGGTGTTGAAATCAGAAAGAAAGAAGGCGATGAAGCGAATGCAAACTGACCTTCAAAAGCTCGCCCAGTGGACGGAGGAATTTGGCCTCGAGAGCCATTTTGTAAAAGACGAATCCGGTCGTGAAGGCCTACGAATAGACCCGAAGATCGCAGGTGATATCCGAATTGGCCCCAAGGAGGAGGGGAAGTACGGCATTTCCAGCGTTGTTCATTTGCCCGATACGCAACTTCGAGAATTATGGGGTGTCTCCGATGAAGAAGGAGAGGCCGCTGATTGCTTGTCGAACATGCTGAAAACCCTCGAGACGGCTTTCCCTCTTCTCCGCATACGCTCCACTCGAGAAAGATCGGGACTCCGCGTTGAGTTCGAATCCCCACTCTACACGGAGGAACTGAACAGGCAGACCTATTATCTAACACTGTCATCGGTCATAAAGGCTTGCGAGACCTTTGGTATCATACAGGCGGAACGGTCACGGTACATGCAAGCCTGGACCGCATTGGAAGAAAGTGCAGAACACGTGCCCGAGATTCCGGAGGTGGAAATACCGCGGTGCCCTTCGTGCGGTGGCTCGGTCGGAGTCGAGGATCGGTTTTGCGGTAATTGCGGGTCCGATCTGAGCTCGCATCGGGGAGAGGGCGTCCGGTCTTGATTTGTCCGGAATGTGGCACCGAAGCTGCCTGCGACACTGCCTTTTGTGCCGTATGTGGAGCCTCTGCCAAATCAAATATTTGTCAGGAGTGTAGGGCAGAAAACTCGTCGAATTCCCGCTTCTGTGTCAACTGTGGTCATTCATTGTCGCTCCGACCGGCCGGGGCGGCCTCAGCTTTGACCGCTGAAGAGATTGGGAAGCCCGGTCTACCGAATGAGCCCCCAAGCTTACCCGGGGACCAGAAGTCGGAGTGGCTGTCGCGGGTGGGGGATTTTCTGGTTCGCGCTAATGCTGAGCGAAGAGGTAGCGTGGCCCTGGTCGCGGTCTTGACGGCTACCATCGTGGCAAACTTAATCGGATGGTACCCGCTGATTTTTCCCGTACGGTTGCTCAACAGAATCGCGGCCGCCATTCTTCCGGCCTCTTGTCCCGGCATTCCTGGCTCATTTTTCCATAACTTATGCGCGGCGATGGTCGGTCTCATGACTATGTTCGGTTCCATCCTGGTACTCGGGCTCGTCTTCACCTTTCGAAATAGCCTTCGCCACTTCTTGAGACGCAGCACTCGGTACCTACCGGAGGAGGCTCGCTTCCTCGTGGCTCCTGTGGTCGTGACTCTCCTCTTCACCGCCGCCTGGGGCGGCAATGCTTTTCATTTCTTCGGGCGCCCCGGGATAATCCCAGACGGGTTGTTCCCGGCGGCGGTCGGACTGACCTACTACGCGTTAACCCAATTCGGTCCCGCAGTAAGAGATAGACTGCCTTCACCGGACGGCATAAGAGAATTGGTGCCCACCCGTTTGCTGCCGGTCGCGGCCCTGGTCGCGATTTGGCTCATATCCACGCTATTTACTCAGGTCTTCCGGGCTCCGGTAAGAGATCAACTAGTCGTACTTGCTGCGATGATAATCCTCTACCTGCTCATGTCGCCCGATGGCGCCGCCGATGATGCGATGGGCCTCTCAGAGAACCGAGGCGAAGATGGAGGGAATGAAGCTAAGCCCTGCAATTGTGGCGGACAGAAGCTGGCTCGATTCGCACGTACGGCGCCGCTCTCGATGATCTCCGCCACAGCATCGGTTTTTCTTTTCCCCGAGATTGCCGAGGCGGCGGGGCACTGTGAGGAGTGGGGTTTCCTATATGAGTTATGCGAGGCGGTACATCACGCACCGTCGTTCGCACTTGGCGGCGCGGCTGCGGCGGTGGCCTCTTCCACACTGACCGAGCGGATTGCGGATTCGAGCCATGCGGAAGAGGTGTCCGATCCATGCGCCGAACAGAGGAGGCGATGGGAGGCATCTTCTGCGCGGGCAAAGATGCTTCAAAATTCGCTACAGACCCTGCGACGTGCTCACACCCATGTTTCCATGGAGTGGGAGCGAAATCGGCAGGAGGGGTATTGGGACGCCAGTTGGGCCGTTGCCACGTTTACCGCTGGATGGGCGACTCGTGGTGCCACCACGGCCGTGGTGGCCGGATCGGTCCTGTCGGCCATGGGGAGAAAGCTGGCGGAAAACATGGCGAATTCCATGACGGAGGCGGCCTTTAAGAATCTCCTTCGAGGCATGGCGGAACACGACATGACGTGGGAAGACTTGATCACAAAGCCGGCGGATACAGCGGCGAATCCCGTTCCGACGTTTCTCGAATTGGCCAAGCAGTCATTGATCAATGATGTCTCGGATAACCTCGAAGAATTCGGATTCCAGGTCGGCTCGCGGGAGTATTCCGCCGCCTTGAGTGACGCGGGAAACAACTATATCGGGCCCGCTTTTGATTTCGTGGGCGATATGATCAGCGTCTACAACTTCGGTTCTGGCATATGGGCTTCAGCGGATCGCTCGAAGAAACTGCTGCAAATGCGCAGCAAATTGAGCTCGGCAATTTCCAGTCTCGAATGGGACTTCGAACAGGCGGTTTTCGAACTTCGTCTTGATCGCGAGTCCTACAACGACTGTCTTGAATTCCACGACGCCACGCACTGATTGCCGGAGCTGATACCTGGCGCCGCCCGGGTGGCGAACGCGCGGGGGAAGTCCTCGGTTGAAGAGCGTTTCGTCCACCCCGAAGCGGACGTTCTTCTGTAGTGTGGAATTATGCGAGTTATATCGCGCCGGCGGGGTATGTATAGGGCAGGATTGAAATGTGGTACGCGATTTCGGGAAAGGATGCGGCATATTATGCGTCCGGGTTGCGTATAGAGTATCGCATATCCGCAAAATCTTCGTGGCCACCACGACGGCGGTACGCCGAAACCGCGTGGCATTCGGAAGGGGAGTAGTGCTGTTCCGCAATTGATCGTCGATGGAGAGAAATGGTGCGACCTGCATTTTCGAAATTGCAATGGCTCGCCGGCCCGGGGAGTTAGATCGTTAATCGCCGACCGGTAGCCGAGGGAGGGATTTGATCGATATGGCTCGCTCGAGAGAATTGACGATAGTGCAGTTGAACGACAGTCACGGTTATCTGGATTCGCATTGGGAGGTGTTTCGGAGTGGTCGGGGCGAAATCTTTCGACGGGCGGGGGGATTTCCGAGAATTGCCGGAGCGATCGAGCAAGTCCGCAAAGACCGGTCGGGAGGTGTCCTGGCGCTGGACTGCGGCGATACCATCCACGGTACCTACCCCGTGGTGAAAAGTCAGGGACAGGCCATGGTCCCGATATTGAACGAGATCGGATTTGACGCCATGGCCTCCCACTGGGAGTTCGCCTACGGACCTGAGAGGTTCGATGAGATCGTCGAAGCGCTCTCCTATCCTGTGCTGGCGATAAACTGCTACGACCAGGCCACCGGGGATCTTTGCTACCCGCCGTACCTCGTTAAGGAGGCGGGGGGGCTCAAGGTGGGGGTTATCGGGATCGCGGCGACGATCGTGGATAAGGTTATGCCACCGCACTTCAGCGAGGGGATATATTTCACCCTGGGAAATCGCGAACTCCCCGGATATATCGATCGTCTCAAGAATGAAGAAAAAGTGGACCTGATAGTCGTCCTGTCACATCTGGGTTTCCCCCAGGAGGTGAAGCTGGCCTCGGAGGTGGACGGTATCGATGTCATGTTGAGCGGACATACCCACAATCGATTGGAGAGTCCGGTCGTAGTCAACGATACCATCATGATCCAATCCGGCTGTCACGGTTCTTTCCTTGGAATCCTGGATCTGCAGATCGGTGAGAACGGCATTTCCGATTACGACCATCAACTCATGGTATTGGACGATTCCATATCCGAGAGCCCGGTGGTGCGAGAATTGACGGATCTCGCCCTTGCCGAGGACGCGGAGCATCTCTCCCAGGAGATAGGAAAGACCGCAACGGCCTTGCACCGATATACCAGCCTGGAGTCAACGATGGACAATTTCCTCCTGGAGAGCATCCGGGAAGTGACGGGGGCGGTAATGGCCTTTTCCAACGGCTGGCGCTACGGTGCACCAATTCCCCCGGGTCCGGTAACCCTCAACGACCTCTACAATATCCTGCCCGTGGACGCACCGGTTTCGATGTGCCGGCTCGCGGGAGAAGAGCTGGTAACGATGATGGAAGAGAACCTGGAACGGACTTTCGCCCCGGATCCCTACGATCAGATGGGCGGTTACGTCAAACGCGTCGTAGGCCTCGATATGTATTTCAAAATAGAAAACCCCGCCGGCGAGAGGATCCAGGAGATGTTTTCCGCGGGACATAAAATAGATCCCGGTGACTTTTACGACGTGGCATTCGTAACCGAACAGGGAGTGCCGAAAACTTACGGGCACCGGCGACGGACTTTGAATATTTCCGGAATCCAGGCGATGCGAGAGTACCTCGAAAAGGCGGGATCCGATGGAATGAAAGCGCCCCTGAGGGGAAAGATCGTCCCGGTATAAGGGACCACGATTGGCGTGTGGTGAGAGCCAGACTGCCAGGATGTACCATATAGCTGACCGGGTACGGTGCACAACTGTAGCTTGTCCGATTCATCACTGATGCGCGAGAGAACGAATCACGGAGCATCGTTCTAGAAGGGCTGTTAACGGAGTCATTTCCGTCCGAGGATTGCCTGTGATGTAATCATGCGTTGCTCGATCCCTGGCGAGCGAATTGTCCGGTACCTCGGGGATAAACCACGGCAAAAAGCAGGTGGTGCTGAAGAACACCACTGATGATCTGCACCTCTCTCATTTCCCTGCTCTTCCCATAATCGGCGCCTATCTCTTGAAGTAATAGACCGGTGCATTTATCGCTCCTTGCCGCTGACATCCCTTAAGTCCGTAGCACCGGTAGTGCACCCTTTGATGACCGAGTTAACCCAAGAATTCCCCCTGCCTTGCACCCTTACGATGCAATAGTCCCTAGAGATCGATCCGGAAGCGATGGATATCATCGAAAAAGGGTTTTCCGGGGGACTCTGGGTCCCCGATTCGACTGCGAGATCAAACCCGGGTCTTGTCGGCCATGGTATTCTCACTGGGAGTCAATTCGCTCCCAGAGTACCAGGTTAGCGTCATCCCGGTAATCCCGACGTGGATATGCGTGTTGAAAGAGGATAAACCGGGACCAAGTTGGGATCGGCGGGAAGCGTATCGCCGAAACCGGATTCGAACGTCATGATGCTCCACAGGATGCGGACCTAACCTCCGATTGCCCTTCGGATAGATCAAAAGGACTCCAACAATATCGGTCGCTATAGCAGGATCGGATATCGGGCAGCAAGGCGCTAGGATTCTCCTGGCCATAGATATTGCGCCACGGTCACGGACCAAGTGTAGTTGATACTGTCTTGATACCGGGCAAAATGTGGTCCAGGCGAACAGGGCGGTCGTTACAGAATCTTTACCCCAGATGCCGACAATATTCACCAGACCGACACGCTTTACCGGGCATGATGGCCACGAGCTTCTCGCGCGAGGGGTTATGGCCTGGGCTTCGACAATCGACGGCAATATGGTTTGACCTCGGGGAATTGGCTCAAGAAGTTTTTGGAGTTGTTGTAAAGATAGACCGGGTGTGATATATTGCTATCAAAATGATAGGTATAGATAACTTCGTGTGATGTATATATCACACAAATACCTGATCGGAGGGATAGCATGAGGGGTAATAGAATTGGCTTGTTGGGACTGCTAGGATTGGTGGGGCTCTTGGGACTTGTTACCGATAATCCGGGGATGTTCGGTTTCTTCGGATTCTTCTCCTTTTTCATGTTTGCCTACATCCGAAGTGATGAGATGTTAGAGAGAAACCTTGCGCGTTCTGGCCGCAACGCCTTTGTGATCTGCATCATAGGATTGGTCGCAGGTCTCATCACGTTGTCTATTGTCCAATCCTTCATTATTGCGGTGGCATTCGTCGCGGGAACCTTCGCAGCCGGGATTTTGACTTTCACAGCATCATTTATGTACTACGAAAGAATCGGTGACCTGTAATGAACGAAATATCAATACGGTCACGCATGAAGGAGCTGCGAGCACGACATAATCTGACACAGAAGGAACTGGCCGATATTGTGGGCATTCGTCGAGAGACCATTGGCCACATAGAAAACAACAAATTCAATCCGTCAGTGATATTGGCTTATAAGATTTCTAGAGCACTCAACAGCACCATAGAGGAAGTGTTTGAATTCGAAAAGGGTGTAGAGGAGTAGGATTGTTTCCTGTGGATTAGATTAGAACGATCCTTAAACAATCGCCAGTTGAAGACGGCAACAACATTTGCGGATCCGGATACTCTGGGCAGGACTGTCCGCCGCTCATGATGCTATCCGGATCCGACGCCCAATCTGGACGCCCGGACAGATACCAGAAATGCTTACACAAGCTGCAATCTGGCGTGGGAAGATTAATCGCTGCATCGCCCGGGCGAGCTGGCCAGCGCATCTCTCGAGACGCCCCTCGAGGAGGTGCCGGGCGATGGTAGTATCCGGCTCATCAAAGATCGCCTTCACCTGATTGGATACTTCCTCCCGCTGGGCCCTGGGGACTTTGTCCGGGATGCTTCGCTTGAGGTGCGGCTGACACCGTTGCCAGGCTGCACCTTCAAAGTATCTCCTCGTCGCCTTCACAAGCCAACTGTGGTCATCGAAGAGCACCAGGTCTACACCCTGCAGCCCCCGGTTCCGCAATCCCCGGAAGAAATCCGGCCAACTGGCTTCGGATTCCGAGTGACCGGGGCCAAGATCCAATACCTCTCGATATCCCTCGCCGTTGATCCCAACGTCAATATGGGCACTTCGAGACCGCACACGCCCGCTCCCTCGAGCCTCCAACACCATGGCATCCACCAGGACAAAGGGATACTCTTCTTCTAGGGGTCGCGCGTTCCACCCCCGGACCAAAGTATCTAGATTCTTATGTAACTCCGAGACCGTCGACTTCGAGAAACTGGTGCCACGAAGTCGCTCGGTGATCCGGCGCACCGTACGAGTGCTCACTCCGTTGAGCACCATCTCCATCAGAGCTAACGCAGGGCCTGCTTGCTGCGCTGGTATCGCCCGAACATCTCCGTGGAGAATCTCCCGTCTCGTACCCGTGGGGTTGTAGCTCCAAGGGGCCCACCCGGGTCTTCATCTCTCGGGTCCGGTAGCCGTTACGATACCCCTGACGCTCCTCGGACCGCTCGTAGGGCACCGCCTTAAGGTGATGGGTGACCTGGGCCTCCAGCATCTGGTTCAGTATTGCTTCCAGAAGACTCGCCAGTCCTTCGTCTTTTTGAAACAGACCGTGCAGCATCCCGTCGTCGATAGTAAGCTCGTATTGGGTTATCTGCATCCCTCGGTATCGGTGTTTGCTGATAATTCAGATCTACGAGAGGGTAGGGCGTCCCTTCTGCTGCCAGCCTCCTGAGGGGCTGCCCCTTTTTTTCACACCATACCGTCCTCTACTGAAACGTCCGATCTTCTCGCGTTGCGCCGGCAAAAGCTTCTCGAAGGCTTAACCCTAAATCTCGGATAATCGGTGATCAGCAGACTGTTTCGTCCCTTCGGCGAGTCTTGGTGAGCAAGAGCACTATCATCCTTCGCCCGAAAGTGAGTCTCTTCTCTGGGAAACCCCGCGAAGGATTCAACTTTTGAGTTCAGTAACTCGCTGGCTGTACCGGGAGTCACGAAATGGAGACTCCGGGACTCCCGGCAATTTGGTCATTTTGGGGCCCGAATTGTGGTCGCGGTGCAAAGAATGAAGCACTAGCGAATATGTTTGGTGCTTCTCCGGCGGATTAATCGGTCCTAGTATCTCATTGGCCAATGGCCTTGATCACGTCGGCCCGGCTAATGATACCGACGAGTTTTGCGCCATCCATCACTGGAATCCGGTTGATATTGTTCTTCGCGAGCAGTTGCGCGACCCTGTCGACGGAATCCTGTGGACTTACGGTGACGACCTTTTTGGTCATGACCTGCTTGACCTTGGTATTCCCGACGTTGGAGAGCCCGCGACTAAATTGCGCGAGATCTTCGACGGGCGTCTGGGGTGAGACCCACCCGAAAACATCGTAGGAGACGCTGACCTCGAGTTCCTGGCTCCTCGTAATGAGGTCGGCTTCGGAAATGATGCCTACGAGATTGCCACCCTCGTCGAGCACGGGTGCCCCGCGGATATTCTTCTCCCGGAATATCGCGGCCACATCCGCCAGGGTATCTTCAGGCCTTACCGCTACGACGGGAGTATTCATTGCGTCCTTAACCTGCATAGTCCCCACCTCCACCAAAATTGCCATGCCTTCGACATGTATTTGACCGAATGGTTCCGGGGTCAAACACTCCCGCACTGTGGTGTGGGAGTAAGGAGTCCATTGAAATGCTCCCCGTAGCGTGGGGACGAGGACTTAACTCTGGCGGAACAGCTTGATCAACGCCTGGGTTCCGGCGTCCTCGTCTCCCTGTTTGGCGAGTCTCTGGTAAAGGGACAACGACAGCTCCAGACCGGGTGTCATCAGCCCCATTTCCCTGGCAGATTCCAGGGCAATGGTCATGTCCTTGATGAAGTGCTTGACGTAAAATCCGGGAGCGAAGTTGTCGGCCAGCATCCGCGGCGCAAGATTGCTAAGAGACCAGCTGCCGGCGGCTCCGGACCCGATACTCTCCAGCACAGTTTCGGGGTCGAGGCCCGCGTTCTCCGCGTAAGCGATTGCCTCACAGACTCCCAACATGTTGGAGGCGATGGCGATTTGATTGCACATCTTCGTATGTTGCCCGGCTCCCGGCGGACCCTGAAGAAGGATGTTCCTTCCCATGACTTCGAGGATGGGAAGACAACTCTCAAACGCCTCTTCACTTCCGCCGACCATGATGGTCAGGGTTCCGTCGCGCGCGCCGACGTCGCCGCCGGAAACCGGTGCGTCGAGAGCGTGAATGTCCCGGGCTCTCGCTCGCTCGGCGATTTCTTCGGACAAAGAGGGTTTAGAGGTGGTCATGTCTATGACGTAGCTTCCCGGCCGGGCGTTTTCGAGGATTCCGGACTCGCCGAAGTACACCTCTTGTACGTCCGTCGGAAAGCCCACTATCGTGATGATGACATCGGCGTTGGCCGCGACTTCGGCGACGCTATCCCGCCAGGTCGCTCCCTTGTCGAGCACTTCGGCCGCGCGGGACCTGGTGCGCGTATAGAGGTTGATCGGATATCCGGCCTCGAGAAGGTTCGAGGCCATTCCCTGGCCCATCACGCCGCAACCTACGAATCCTACCACCGTATCCTGACTGCTCACGTCGATCATCCTTTCCGTTCTCTCTAAAACCGGGCATTGTCGTCCCCGATTGGGGGCCGCGATGACGGGCTCGCGTCGCCCGCCAGGGGACCTATGCAATTCGCCGGATTACACCCCTGATTGATCGGTATTCCATGGCGTGTGTACGTATACTGCACTCTCGGCGATTGACTTCTACAAGCGTTGGCCGTAAACCTACCCGGATGCCCGCGTTTCGTGGGTATGTATCGATAACGATCGGAA